>NZ_JAUSKL010000066.1 GCF_030646925.1 Candidatus Binatus sp.
ATCCCTTAGCAGGATGTTGATTAAAGGGTGAATTTGGAAAATTCGCCTCCAATCGCGAAGCGTACAAGCCTCTTGAGATCATTCGAGATCAGTAAGTGTGTAGCTAAATCCAACAATTTGTATTTTTCAACAGCCTGCTAGGGAGTCGGGGTGAGATCTTTTACCTTGATCTCTAGCTTCGATTTCGCCGTCGAAAGACCACTCCCTCAAATCGGGTTGCCCCAGGAATCCAGGTACGCGAGTTGTTCGACCGGTTTACGAATCAGCGGGCCGTGGCCGCGCCCGACTGGATAGCCGATCGGAATCGCCGCCGCGGTGTACCACGGATCGGGAATCGACAGCACCTGGCGCACCTCCGGCTCGCACTCGCAGAGCAGTGTCGTGAGCACGCAGCCGAGACCCTCGACGCGGCACGCGATCAGCAGGTTCTCGACTGCGGTGTACACCGATCCGCCGCCCACGACGGAAACCCGATCCTGTTTCGCATCGGTGATCGCCATGTTCTTCGGATTGAAGCAGAAGATCGCGATCACCGGCGCCTGGTGAAAATGCTCGCCAAGGTAGTCGCCCGCTTTGAGCGTGCGTTCGGCGCGCGCCCGCGCCTCGGCTGACGCGGTCGCAGGAATCGCGGCGCGGTAAATTTTCGAGTAGTTGATCCATCGCTCGTTGTAGAGACGCCCGATCGGTCCCTTGAGCGCCTGATCCTTCACCGCCACGATTCTCCACGGCTGCACGTTGCCTCCGGTCGGCGCAAAGGTGGCCGCTTCGAGCACGCGATGCAGCACCGCGTCGGGAATTGGATCGGGCCGCAAGCGCCGCACCGCGCGCAACGTGCTCATCGCTTCGTAAGCTCCCATCTCAGCCATGATGCCTGCCTCCTGTGGTCACGCGCGCCGCATCGAAAATCAAGATAGGCGCGCGCGCGCCGACGATAGATCAACCCGCGCCGAGATGCGATTGCCACATGCCGAGCGCCGCGAGCGCAAACAATCCCGCGTCCATCAGTCCGTGCGCGAGGATCGCGGCCTCGAGTCCGCGCTTGATATACAGACGCCCGAACACCACGCCCTCCCACGTTTGCGGCATCATCAGGCCACCGATCAGCAACCCGAGTTTGTTGTGAAGCAACGGTCCGGCGACGGGCACCAGATGGATCATGCCGAATGCGTACGCCTGCAAAATCGTCGCAATCCAGAGCGCGGCTTTGCCCGGGCGCTCGGCGCGCGACAGCCGCGAAATTATCCACGCGAACACCGCCGTCAGCACCAGCCGGAACTGGATCTCTTCGCTGAACGCCGCCGCGATCGCCACCATCGCGCCGACGCCTGCGAGCCTGCCGGGCGCGGTGCCGAGGATCGGCGATTTGGGGAGCGAAATCTGCTCGCCCGCCGGATGCAGAACCATCATCGGCACGATCACGATGAACAGCGCGAGCGCGCCGAGAATTGCCGCGAAGAATGCGTAGCGGAGTGCGATCCAGCCGAGGCTACGGAGCGATTCGGCGGATCGTGCGCCGGCGATTCGCGCGGAAATAATCGGCGCGCCGGGTAAGCCCAAGCCGGCGTTGGACTTGAGCACTGCGGGAATCAGGCCGGTCAGCGCCGACGCGACAATCAGGAATGGAATCGTGCGCGCGACTTCCGAGCGATCGATCGATTTCAGCATGAGCGCGAGCGGGTACTCGAGCAACGCGCCGATCAGCGACAGCGCCATCAGCAGTAACGCTTCGCGGAACAGATTCGAGCGGTTCGCCACGGCGGTTTCGATACGCTTTTACCTGCGCAAATCGATTGGTTGCGAACAGGCGTCGCCGCCCGCGTTGTAGCCGTACACCAACTGCCCGCCGAGATCGGCGCCCGACGCGATCAGCCACAGCAGCGCGAGCAAGCCGGCCAGAAAAACATAGCGGCCGCGCGAGGGCATCGGCCGCGCGATCAGCGCCCACACGGTCAGTAATCCCGTCAGGATCGATGCGGCGATCATCAGATGCTTATGATGATCGAGCAATTGACGCCGCACCGATTCAGCAATCATCACGCCCGAATCGGCGTAGAGGCCCGTCGCGAGCGATACCGCCGCGCCGATCGCGCCGAGAATCAGGATCCAGAGCGCGGTCCACTGAAGCCCCTCGCTGCCGCGAAACCACGCGATCGCATAAACCAGCGCCGCGCCGTACAGAAACGCGATCGGGAAGTGGACGACCAGCGGGTGAATATTCTGCAGGCCGCCGACGCCCGGCAGCACGCGCTCGATCACCGCGCTACTTTACGGATTCGACGACCAGGAAGTTCGCGCCACCCTTGCTGTATTCCTTGCCGGTGACAGTGACTTCGTCTTCCATGCGATGCGTCACGTCGTCGGGCAGCGGCGATTCATCCTTGTTCGGCAGCAGAACATAAATCTTGTCGGTGCCTTTTTCGACCAGCGCGACCGGGATGCCTTTGGCGGCGCATCTGATCGCACACATCTTGTGGCTCGCGCCTTTCGCACCCATCGTGCCGTAGCAGTAGCTGTCTTCGAGATTGCCGGTGACGGATTTGGCGGGTGCATCGGCAGCGAGGGCGACGCCGGCTGCTGTGAGCGCGATCGAAACTGAGATTGCATAAGTTGCGAGCCTGTTCACGATTCACCTCCGCAAATTTTGCGCGAATGTTGCATCGATGCGATCTGCGCCGATCTGCGCGTGCGCATCACGTACGCCGTATAGTTGAGGATACGTTATCGCACGCGGGCCCGAACGGGCCATAGAGAGGATGCTAGCGGCGCGCGGAGCGGGCTTCGACCGCCGAGCTTACGTCGCCACCGCCGAACATCTCGCGCCATCCCTTGCGCCGACGCGATCCTTGCAGGCGCGCGCCCATCCGCTGCAGATGGAGTTGCAAGATTTCCTTCAGCTCTTCGTTCAGCCGCTCGATTTCGATCTCTTCCGGCATCTTCGGACGCGGCTGTCCTTCGGTGATTCCCTGCCGGCGGCGTCCATAGAGCTGCTGCAGCCGCAACTCCGCCTTCGCGAGCATCGCCTTGTACTTGTGATCGAGGCGGCTGAGCGCGTCAGTCATCTCCGCCAGCGCGACGAATCGGCGCCGCATCCGCCACCATTCGAACAGCGTGAGCGCCATCACGCCGAACATGATCAGCGCCGCGATTCCGATACTAACCGCCGTCGCGCGCCACCACGGCAGCAGCTTGAGGCCGCGCTGCAATTCCTGGTTGTCGCCGGTCAGTTCCTGCGTTTGCGCCTGCAGAGTTTTGACTTGCTCTTCGGCGGCGTCGGCCTTCTGTTGCGCCGCCTGCGACTGCGCGTTGAGCGATTCGACCTGGTTCTTCAGCGTCGATACTTCCGCGGCGAACGGCTTGGGCACTTTCAGCACCGCGTCGGCCATCAATTCGCTGTCGGGGTGCAGCCGGTTTGCCTTCGCCAGGTCATCCGGCGTGATACCGAACATCTGCGCGATCGTCCCCAGAGTGTCGCCGGGGCGCACCGTGTAAGGAATCATGCCGGCGGGCACGGGCTTGGCGATCGGCTTGGGCGGCGCGTCTTCAGCAGGCTCGTCGGCAGCTTCGGGATCGACGGGCGCAAGCCGCGTCGCAGGCGCCGGTCGCGGACGGACAGGTCGCGGCGCGGGCGCCGAAGGGGGAATCGTTCGCTCGGAAAAGTCCGATTGCGCAAAACCACTCTGCGCGCTGGCGACGATAACGGCGATCGCAAGCGCCAGTATGATTCTCGATAACGACATCCACTGCGCGTCCATTGTGGGGCGCCCCCCTTAACTATCAGCGTATGCCAAACTTCGTCGTATTTGAATACGGCTAGTGCGGATTCCCGGAATAAAGAAACGTGAAATATTCACGCCAGTCGATGGCCCTAAGGATGGAACGAGCGGCGGATTCGACGTCAATTCGCCTATCATTTCCGCTCCGGCGGATGAAGTGCGGCGTAAGCGGCCCCAACCACGCCGCTCGCTGGCCCCAGCGCCGCGCGCACAATCTTCGCCTGCGAGGCGATCGCCGCAAACGCCCGCACCTTGATTTGCGCGTTCATGGCGTTGCGCATATAGGGCAGGGCGCCGGCGACTCCGCCGCCAATCACCACCAGTTCCGGATTGAAAGCGTTGAGCAGCGACGCGACCGCGATTCCAAGATAGCTGCCCGCGATCGCGAACAGTTCGAGCGAGAGCGCATCGCCGGCGCGCGCCAGCGCCGACATCCTGCGCACCGAGAAATTGCCGCCGTCATCGACGATGTTCTCCGGCAGCGGCGCATCGGGCGACAAGTCCAGGCGATGCACCAGCAAGCCTCGAAGGCCTGAGGCGGAGGCGTACGATTCGAGGCATCCGTGCGAGCCGCAATCGCAGGGCGGGCCGTCGGGATTCACCGTGATATGCCCCAATTCGCCGGCCATCCCGCTCCGCCCGTGCACCAGCTTGCCGCCGACGATCAGCCCGCCGCCCACGCCGGTGCCGAGCGTCAACAGCACTACGTCGCTGCGGCCTCGAGCGGCGCCGCGCCAGAACTCGCCGAGCGCCCACGCGTTAGCGTCGTTCTCGACGATCACCCGGCGGCCGATTCGCGCCTCGAGCATTCTTCTGAGCGGGAACCCGTGCCATGCCGCGACGTGCGGCGCTGCCCTCACGATTCCGGAGTAAACGTCGAGCGGTCCCGGCACCGCGACGCCGATCGCTTTCGGCGAGCCGAGGCCGCGGAGGCGAGCGCTCTCGAGCAACGCGATCAGTTGATCACCGATATTTACTGCGACCGCGATGGCGGCGCGCGATGCGTGCGCCGGCCCGCGATTCATCAGCAGGACTTCGCCGTCAACCGACACGGCGGCGCACCGGATATTGGTGCCGCCCATGTCGAGGCCGACCGTGAACGCGCGCGTCATCGCGGGATGGCGCCGGAATACTTCATCAACGCGAGGTATTCGCGATTGCCGGCGGCGCCCTCGATCGGCGACTCGATCGCGCCGGCAACTTCGAGTCCGATTTCCTCGGCGAACTTGATGATCCCGGCCACCGTTTCGCGGCGCAGATTTTCATCACGCACCACGCCCGATTTGCCGACCCTGCCTCTGCCGACTTCGAACTGCGGCTTGATCAACGCGACGATATCGGCGGGCGCCTTGATCAGCGGCAGCACCGCCGGGATGACCAATCGCAGCGAAATAAAGCTGGTGTCGATCGCCACCAGGTTCGGCGTGTAGGGAAGTTCCGCCTTGGTCACCAGCCGGATATTCATCCGATCCATGATCGTGACGCGCGGATCTTCGCGCAGCTTCATCGCGAGCTGGCCGTAGCCGACGTCGATCGCGATTACGCCCTTGACGCCGCGCCGCAGCAGTACGTCGGTGAATCCGCCGGTCGAAGCGCCGACGTCCATCGCGAGCCGATCTTCCACCGAGAGACCGAAATGCTCGAGCGCGGCGATCAATTTGTACGCGCCGCGCGATGCGTATTCGGGGGTCCCGGCTGTCAGCGAAATCTGCGTCGCCGAATCGACTTTGAGATCGGCCTTGTAGGCGGGCTGTGAATTGACGCGCACCCGGCCCGCCATGATTAGGCGTTGCGCGATTTCGCGGCTGTCGGCAAGGCCTCGGCGCGCGATTTCGGCGTCGAGTCGGAAGCGCGGCAGCGGCTTTGCAGCGCGCCGCGCGCGGATGCCCGGACCATTGTTAGAAGGGGGTTTCGTCGTCGTCCTTTGCGCCGGCAGACTTGATTTCCTCGAGATTTTCCTCAAACGGCAGCGTGCGCAGGTCGCCGCCGGCGCTCCGCGTCAGCAATTCGACCTTGCGCTCGACGTCGTCGAGTTTCTGATTGAGCAATTTGACGAGCACGACGCCGCGCTCGAATGCCTCGATCGATTCCTCGAGCGTGAGTTCGCCCGAATCGATTCGATTGACGATCGCTTCGAGATCCTTCAATTCGTCTTCGAATTTTTTCGCCTTGGCCGCCATCGGCATTGCTAGCTCGACCTCGCCGTCGCGCGTGCGCCGAGCCGTCCTTTCGCGAGCGTGATATCGAGCGAGTCGCCGATCTGAACCGTAGCCGCGTCGAGCACGGCGCGACCGTCGCGCGAATTGATCACCACACTGTAGCCGCGCTCGAGCACCTTGAGCGGCGACAGCGCGTCGAGCTTGCCGGCCATCGCGCCGACCGCACGGCGGCGGCTCTCGAGTGCGCTTTGCGCGCCGCGCGTCAGGCGATCATTGATGCGCTCGATTGCCGCTCGCAATTCACGAATCATCGCGGCGGGACCGCGAAGCCGCTGCGATAGATTCTGCACGACGCGATACTCGCCCGCGATTCGCGACGTGATCGCGCCCGCGAGTTCCGCGTCGAGACCGGCAATCCTTTCGCGCGCTTCGAGCAGCAGGCCCCGCGGATGCCTCAAGCGGCCGGCGAAATCGTCCACCGTCTCGCGCAAACTCGAGATTTCGCGCTCCATCACGGCGCGCATCGCAGCCTCGATATTGGCGATGCGCTCCTTGAGCTCGGCGTGATTTGGCACCACCAGATGCGCCGCCGCGGTCGGCGTAGGCGCGCGCAGGTCGGCGACGAAATCGGCGATCGTGAAATCGACTTCATGGCCAACCGCCGAGATTACTGGAATCGCCGAACGCGCGATCGCGCGCGCGACTTTTTCTTCGTTGAAAGCCCACAGATCCTCGAGCGAACCGCCGCCGCGCCCAACTATCAGCACCTCGGCGCGGCCGTCGCGATTCAGATCGGCGATCGCCGCAGCGATTTCGTCGGCCGCACCAGCGCCTTGCACCTTCGCGGGCCTGAACAGCACGCGCAGGTTGGGGAACCTATCGAGCATCACGCGCAGCATGTCCGCGAGTCCGGCGCCGCCACGCGCCGTGACGATCCCGACCACGCGCGGCAGGTAGGGCAGGGGGCGTTTGCGAGCCTGTTCGAACAGCCCTTCAGCTTCGAGGCGGCGCTTCAGTTGCTCGAACGCGACTTGCAGCGCGCCGACGCCGCGCGGCTCCATCTCTTCGGCATAGAGTTGCAACGCGCCGCGCGAATCGAAGATGCTCACGCGCCCGCGCACGATCACTTCCATGCCGTCGGTGATCTTGAAGCGCAGCCGCGTGAACGCCGACTTGAACATCACCGCGCTGATCGCGCCGCGCTGGTCTTTCAGCGTGAAGTAGAAATGATTGGACGGCGCCAGGCGAGCATTCGAGATCTCGCCCACCACCCAGTATTCATCGAGGTTGGATTCCAGCGCGTCGCGGACCCGCCGCAACAGGTCCGATACACTGATCAGGCCGGAGCGGCGGCCGCGCAGCACGAGATCGAGCTGCCCGTCCATTGCTCTAACCTATCAGAATCGCTCTGGGCTCTCCTACAACGCGGCGTCGATCGATTAACGATTCGCGCATCCTAGCTAGGCGATCTCAGTCCGGGCGGCGTCGGCCGGATAGCATCTCGTCAAATTCGCGGCGACCCGAATCGTCCAGAGTTGTCCAACTTGGCTTGCTCTTCGTATTTTTGGGTAAACTGCCCCTACACTTGAGTGGACCTGTATCAATTGGAATCCTGTTCGCCGGTCATTTCTTTTCATGAGCCACTTTAAACATGTTTCTCTTGACTCCAACCGATTCACGCCGTATTCTTTTCGCATACAATCGAGAGAACCCCAACGGACGCAAAACGAGTGTCTCCGCAGGAATGTGGGGTTATGCGACCAAAACCGGGACTTCGGGGAACGCAGCTAACCTTTAGAGCTTTGCGGCTTTCGTTTGTTTCAACGGATGATCGGTCTGCGCGCTTTGCTGCTCATCGGTCCTGTGCTCATCACCGGTAGCATCACTTGCCGAATTGGTATCTGCCGTAAGCTCGCGAGTGCCGCTAGCCGGTTGGTAAGAAATCTTCTCCGCTCCAATGTCCAAAGGACAAGAAAGGCGGTCGGTAATGAAACTTCGGCGAACAGTTGGGGGGCATGTAATCTACGCATCGCTGCTGGTCTGCGTCATTGTCCTTTACTTCCAACAGGTGACGCTTGCGCAATCACAGAATCCGATTCAGCTCGAAAATGCCAAAACGGGCACCACCGCATGGCGATTGAGCAATCCCGCGACAACTCGGCAGATCGAAGGCTATGCTTCTGCTAACAGCATCAACCGTGGCGATTCGATCAGCTTTTTCGCCAACACCGCGGATCCCACCTTTACTCTCGAAGTCTTTCGCATGGGATGGTACGGCGGGATTGGCGGCAGGCGCATCACCCAGCCGATCACTCTTACGGGTCACGTCCAAACGATTCCCACCCCCGACCCAGTAACCGGGATGACGGAATGTGACTGGCAATTTCCATATACGATAGCCACCTCCAATCTTGACCCGACTCAGTGGGTTAGCGGCTTCTATCTGGTCAAGCTCACCGGCTCTGCCGGCCAGCAGCGGTACATTCGTAGTGCGCGACGATACCAGGAATTCCGATCTCCTGTTCAACGTAAGCATGAATACCTACGAGGCCTACAACGCATGGGGTGGCAAATCGCTTTACACTTACAACAGTACCGCAAGCATTCCTCAAGCCCAGCAGGGGGGGCGCCGGCCTGAATTCCGCGGTCAAAGTTTCTTTCAGCCGTCCTTACGACGGTAGTTGGGGAGCCGGACAGTTATTGAATTTCGACTTCGACATGATCGGGTTTTTGGAAAAGGAAGGGTACGACGTCGCCTATCAGGCCGATGTCGACACGCATTTGAACCCCGCTTCGTTAACCCGGCATAAGGGATACATGTCCGTCGCACACGACGAATACTGGACGCTGGAAATGAGGCAGAACGTCACGAGTGCCCGCGATCACGGCATCAACCTGGCTTTTTTTGGCGCCAACTCGATTTACTGGCAAGTTCGATATGAGCCTAGCCCCATCAACGGTGCTCCCAACCGCACCCTCGTGGGCTACAAGCAAGATGCCGCCAAAGACCCGGCGGCCCAGAATCCCGCTACCTATCCACAGATCACCACTCGATTCCGTTCGCCGCACGGCAACTTGCCTGGTCAACCTGAGGACGCGCTTGTGGGTGTTATGTACGACTATGGGCCAGTTGACACCGATATCGTCGTGGTTAACGCGGCTCATTGGATCTTTGCCAACACTGGGCTACAGAACGGAAGCAAATTGACTGGATTGCTCGGCTACGAGGTCGATCGCGAGTTCGGCAATCAGCCGGCCAACACGGTCGTGCTGGCGCACTCTCCATATACAACAAAATCGGGCAGCACCCAGTTTGCGGACATGACCATCTATCGGGCATCAAGTGGAGCATGGGTGTTTGGAGCAGGCAGTATCCACTGGGACTGGGGTCTCAGCGACATCTCTCCTTGGGGACCTTCTTCGTCGCGGGTCAGCGCGCCCGCACAACAGATGACTCGCAACCTGCTGAATCAATTTGTAACGGACACCGGTGCGACACCCACCCCATCAAAGACGCCGACCTCGACTCGAACTTCCAGTCGAACGGCGACTCCGACGATCGCTGCGACTCCGACGGTGAAGCCAACTTCAACAGTTGTCGCAACACCGACCGCATCTCGGACGGCAACCCCGACTCCGACCGGCACGCCGACGAGGGTCACGCTCCGCAGCATCGGTACTGGCAGCACAAATATCGGCGGCGGCAGTCAGGTTGTGATTACCAGGCCGGCCAACTTGCAACCTAACGATCTGATGATTGCTGAAATCGCGGTGCGCGGCGGAACCGGCACGATAATTACCCCGCCTACCGGATGGACACTGGTACGGCGCGATAACTCAGGCTCGAGTGTCGCACAAGCGGTCTATCGCCGGCTGGTTCCAAGCTCGCCGCCCGAGCCCACCACTTACACCTTTGCGTTCTCGGCCGGCAACGACGCTAAAGGCTTTGGCATCGGAGTCGCTGCAGCCGATCTACCTCTATCGACCAGCGGTGCGACCGGCAACAAGGTCGCTACTGCGGCTTCGGCCGCGGCCAACGTGGGTTCCTTGCTAGCTCTGTTCCCGCAATCTCCAGCCCCATAGTCTAATGGAGGCAATGAACTGTAACGATCCATTATGTGAGCGCCGGACAGAAAATCCCTCAGTGAAGCGGCCGAATCGACCGTCCGCTGCATTGATCCCAGTTGAAGTACCATGATGCCGACGTCGGTACCGCGATCTGCGAGCGGCGGTAAATCCGCCTTTGTCATGTTTTTCGGTCCTGGTTGTGAATGAACTAGAGCAGGCTTTCGACAATCGACTTGGCGAGCGGTTCGCGATATCGCATCCGGCCGAGATAGAGCGGTCCCGCAATTCGTTGTAACGATCGCTCGTTGGTCCGCGTAGCGGGCGATTCCTCCTGATCGACATCGCAAAGGATAAGGCCTGCCACCTTGAGCGACTTCGCCTCCATGTAGCTCAGTGCAAGCGTCGCAGCGTTGATGCATCCGGGACGATTCGCGGCCACCGCGACGACTTCCAAATCGAGCATCGCGGCGAGATCGGCAAAGTCGGTTCCCCATGCCACCGGATCGGCAAGCCCGCCGGCGCCTTCGACCAGCAGTGCGTCGCTCTGATTGGCGATTTCGCGAAAATATCGCGAGATAGTTGCGATATCGGGTGGCGGCGATTGCTCGACTTCGGCGGCGACGGCCGGCGCGAGCCGCGAGCGATAGCGATAAGGACAAATCGTCTCGAGCGGTATCGCGCACGAAGCCGCCAGCGCCAGCGATTGCGCGTCGGCCGAGTACAATTCTCCGTCACGGTCGATACATCCAGTGTCGACCGGCTTCATCACGCCGACTCGCATCCCGCGCGCTCTAAATGCGAACCCGAGCGCGCATCCGATCGTCGTTTTGCCGACGCCACCCTCCGTGCCCGTGATTAGAAATCGCCGGCCCATCTTCTTCACCTGGAGCGCAAATTAGGAAAAAATCGTACTAGCGAGCACAATGATGCTCGCGAAACGTCCCAATTGAGCCCCCTTTTCGATGCGCGCGCAATCGCCGCATCCGAAGTCGCGGAGGATTATCGATGACCGCAAACAGCATCATAGAAAAATGGGAAAAGGCGCGCATCCGCCACAGCCATCGACACTCGCCAGTTCGGAACATCAACAAGCTGCACGAAGAGGAGTTCACCCGCGGCCAGCAGATCGCCGACCGGCTGGCGGCAGTGATGGGCAGTTGGCCCTTCATCGTTGTCCAGTCGGTCATGCTCGCGTTCTGGATCAGCCTGAACGTCATCGCTTACATCAACCATTGGGATCCTTACCCGTTCATTCTGCTGAATCTCACGCTGAGTTTTCAGGCCGCGTACGCCGCGCCGATCATCATGATGTCGCAGAACCGGCAAGCCACGAAGGATCGCCTGATGGCGGAGCAGGACTACGTCGTCAATATCAAGGCGGAGGACGAAGTGAAGTCAATCATGGCGCATCTCGAGCAGCAGGACGAAGTCATGATCGACATCCTGCGGCGGATCGAAGCGCAGCATCAGACAATCATGGGACGACTCGACGCCACGCCGCCGGATGGCAACTCGCCGCAGGCGTGATCCTCGCCGCCGCGGATTGCGGAAAAGCAAACGCGCCGGGCATCGACGAGATGTCCGGCGCGTTTTTCGTCATGCTCGCGACTTGGTACTATTGTGGTTTGGTGCTCGATTCAGCCGCCGCTTCGTGCTGCGTCTCGCCCTTGGCCAACTGCAGCTTGAAGGTGTTCCAGTGCTTCAGAATCTCGATCGCGCGATCGAGTTGCACGTCCTTTTCTTCCTTGGGCTTTTTGTCGTCGCCCTTGGCCTTCTTGGCGTCCTTCCCGTCGCCCTTTTGCTCATCGGCCTTCGCGTCGCCCTTCCGATCGTCACCTGGCGCAGCGCTTTGATCGCCGGGCTTGGCGTCGGGGCTCTTCGAGGTATCCTTGCCGTTCTTGAAGTGATGCGGCAAATCGGCCTCGTGAATTTCTGCGCCTTCATTGATTTGCGCGCCCTGCAACTGCAATGACGCGAGCGTCGCCTTGGGCGGTTCTACATCGACGTCAGGCGTGATACCGACAGCCTGGATCGAGCGCCCGGTCGGCGTGTAGTAGCGCGCGGTGGTGAGTCTCAGCGCCGAATGATCGTCGAGCGGCAGGATCGTCTGCACCGAGCCTTTGCCGAAGGTCTGCGTGCCGACGATCACCGCGCGCTTTTGATCCTGCAGCGCGCCGGCCACGATTTCGCTCGCGCTGGCGCTGCCGCCATTAACCAGCACGACCATCGGATAGTCGTCGAAGCCTTTCTTTTTGTGCGAGAAGTACTTCTGCTGCTGATTGTCCTGCCGGCCTTGCGTGTAAACGATCAGGCCGCCGTCGAGGAAATCATCCGATACTTTGACCGCCTGGTTCAGCAGGCCGCCCGGATTGTCGCGCAGGTCGAGCACCAGTCCCTTGACCTTGCCGTGATCCTTGCTCTGAAAATCGTCGATTGCTTTTTCGAGCGTGTCGTTGGTGCTCTCCTGGAAGGTCGTCACGCGCACGTAGCCGTAGCCGCCGTCGAGGGTCTTCGACTTGACTGACTGAATCTTGATCACGTCGCGCGCCATCGTGACCGTGAACAGTTCCGGCAGCCCGTTGCGATGCAACAGCAGCTTGATCTTGCTGCCCTTGGGCCCGCGCATCTGCTTCACGGCTTCGGTCAGCGACATGTCCTTGGTGAAGTCGTCGTTGATCTTGATGATCTGATCGCCGGCCTTGAGTCCCGCCCGATAGGCAGGCGTATCTTCGATCGGAGCGACCACGGTCAAAGTGCCGTTCTTGATCGTGATCTCGATACCGAGACCGCCGAAGCTGCCGCGCGTTTCCACTTCGAGGTCGCGATACAGGTCGGGCGTCAGGTAGGCGCTATGCGGATCGAGCGACGCGAGCATGCCTGTGATCGCGCCGTCGATCAGGCGTTTGGTCGAGACCGGCTCGACGTAGTTTTTCTGCACGATCGCGAGCACCTTTGCGAAGGTTTCAAGCTCCTCGTAGGTGTCGTTCGGCAACGCCTGCGCGCGGCGCACCGCGACGGCCTGGATTACCATGAAGCTCGCGATCAGGCAGACAGCCAGAGTGATGGACCATCGATGTCGTGTAGTTACTGACATTTCCCTCTGATATTCCGCGTTTATTTTTGTGGGTTACGTCATTTAAGCAGAAGGCGCGGTCGATTGCACCCCATGCGGCGCGGCCTGCTGCTTGTTTACGGTTTTCGCATCCTTTGAATCCAGCAGTTGTTGCAGCGCATCCTTCACGTCAGGCCGCGACCAATCGAAAGCGCCCATGTGATGCGCCACGATCCGGCCGCCGCGATCGATAATGAAAGTCTCGGGCACGCCCGCCAGATCGTAACTCTCGCCGACCTTGTTCTCGGGATCGAGCAGAATCGTGAAGTGATAGCCGTTCTTCTCGACGTACGGCGCCACCGCGGCGCGGCCGCGGGTGTCCTGGCTGACGGCGAGCATCACAAAGTCATGATTGTTTTTGAAGCCGTCGTAGAGCGTTTCCATCGAGGGCATTTCCTGCCGGCACGGCCCGCACCAGGTGGCCCACAGGTTCAGAAAAACAACTTTGCCGCGCAGCGATTCCAGCGACACCGATCGGCCGTCCAGCGCTTCGAGCTTGAAGTCCGCCGCCTTGTTTCCCGCCGCCACCGGCGCCTCCGAGCCGAGTCCCGCAACTCGATTTACGCGCGGGCCGCTCAGCCACACCAGCATCAAGCCCGCGACAATCACGAAGGCCGCGACGATGTACAATGTCCGGTTGCTGATGCTCATGGCTCAGGCCCGCAGCGCCTCTTTCGGTTGACTGATCGCGCCGGGCTCATTGTCCGCGGTCATCCACAGCGCGATTCCGCCGCCGAGCATCATCACGATCGCGATCAGTTGCGCCTCGCTCAATCCAAAGAGGACCCGCGGATTGACCCGGATAAATTCCACGATGAAGCGCGCCGCGCCGGCCAGCACGAAATACCAGTAGAGCAACCTGCCTGCCGGATGAGACGTCTTGCGCATCGACCACAAAATCATGAACACGCCGATATAGAGGATTGTTTCGTAAATCGGCGCGGGATGCACTCGCACGCCGGGGAAAAATCCCGAGACCAGGCGGTTGTGCTCATCAAGCTTCAGCACCGTCGAGGAATTCCATCCGATAATCGCGTTCGGAAATGACATCGCCCACGGCACCGTCGAGGGCATCCCCCAATCGCCGTCGCCCGAGAGCAGGCATCCGATACGCCCGATCGCCTGGCCTATCGCCAGCGCCGGCGCAGACAGGTCCATCGTCACCGTGAAAGGAATTCGATACCATCGCGATACCAGGAAAACGCCAGCGAGCCCTCCGATCAGTCCACCATAAAAGACGAAACCGGCGCCCGAAAAAATCATCGACATCGGATCGTCGAGGTAGCCGGGCAGATCGTCGAGGATCGCGTAGATGCGCGAGCCCAGGATTCCTGCGAGCGCCGCGACGATTACCATCGACGATGAATACTCGGGATTGAGTCCGCGCCGCGTGCAGTCGATCCGGATGACGTAGTCGGCGGCCAAAAAGCCGAGCGCCATCATCAGGCCGAACGCATAAACCGTCAGGGGGCCTAAGTGGAACAGGATTGGATACATGACTAGTTATGATTATACGATTTGACGGGCCGTGGCGAAGCTCGCGGTCTCACAGAAGAATTCTAGTTATAAGTACCTATAAGATGCAAACGTGCGCATAGTGCTACAACGCGTCAGTCGCGCCGAAGTTAGGGTAGATGGCCGGGTGATTGGCGCGATAGGCCGCGGCTTTGTAGTGTTGCTCGGCGTAGCCCGCGACGATACGGAGGCGGACGCCGATTTCATGGCCGATCGAGTGCTCGGGATGCGCGTGTTTGCCGATGATAATCAAAAGATGAACCTCGCGCTCAGCGCGGTCAATGGCGCAATGCTGGTCGTGTCGCAATTCACGCTGCTCGCCGATACCGACTCTGGACGGCGTCCGTCGTTCACGCCCTCCGCGCCGCCGGAACTTGCGCGCCGCCTCTATGAATACTTTCTCTCGCTCGTGCGGAAGTCCGATGTTAAAGTCGAGCAAGGCGAGTTCGGCGCGATGATGGAAGTCGAACTGGTGAACGACGGCCCGGTCACGATTATTCTCGATACGGCGAGTTCGAAAGGGAGGAACGGCTAGCATCGATGCCACGCGCGGGATTTTATACCGTCGAGTCGGGGAAGATTTCGTTTCGGCGCGACGGCAACTGGTACAGCGACGACGAACGGATCGACAATCCGCGCATCGCGCTGCTCTTCAGCCAGAGCATCAAGCGCAATCCCGACGGCAGCTACTATCTGCAGGTCGCCGAAGAGCGCGCGTCGATCGCAGTCGAGGATACGCCATACGTCGTGCGGGCGCTCGAGGACGACGAGTTGGGCGGGTTCGCGATGATCCTCAACGACGACACGCGCGAACCGCTCGATCCGGCGGCGCTGGAAATCGGCGACGACAATGTGCTGTATGCGCGCGTCAAGGGCGGCATCGATCGCGCGCGGTTCCTGCGCTCGGCCTATTATCATCTGAGCGAACGCTTCGAATCCGACGAGGCCGGTCGCTTCTACGTGAATCTCAGAGGCAAGCGCTATCCGTTGAAGTCCGCACCCAACGCCGGCGTATCAGGTAACTGACGGCTCTCCTCGATGCATCTCGTTGAGCCTAATCTGCACATCGTATTGGTGCGCCCGGAGATTCCGCAGAACACCGGCTCAATCGCGCGGCTCGCGGCGGCTACCAGAACCCGGCTCCATCTCGTGGGGCCGCTCGGTTTCTCGCTCGAAGATCGTTACCTGAAGCGCGCGGGACTCGATTACTGGCCGCTGGTCGATTTGCGAACCTATCCAGGATGGGACGAATTTGCCGCGGAGCATCCGAATCCGCCGGCCAAATTTTTCTCGGCGCACGCATCGAAGACGCACCTCGAGGCTGATTTCGCGCGCGGCGATTTCGTGTTCTTCGGCAGCGAGACGCGCGGCCTCGGGGCTGAGTTTATCGCGGAGAGAATCGAGCGCTGTTACCGGATTCCGATCTTCGAGCCGGGAGTCAGAAGTCTCAATCTGTCGAACGCGGTCTCGATCGTCGTGTACGAGGCGCTCCGCCAAACCGGGATGCTCTAGCGCTGCCGGCGAAGCCAGATCGGGATCTTTCGACTCCGGCAGCCTTCCCCATTCGACTACGCTCAGGGCTTCGGCTCAAGATGACGGAAGAGGGGGCAGGCTCCGCCAGATGCTCGATCACTTCGACCATCACCAGTGAGTCGCGCTGCGCAATCATTCGCGCCGGAGTCGGATCACTTGCCGATGCAGAATTCGCGGAAGATCGCGTCGAGCACGTCTTCGCTGCTGACGTCGCCGGTGATCGCGCCGAGTGCGTCGGCCGCAGCCATCACTTCGACTGCAACTATCTCCGGCGGGATCGCGGCGAGCGCTGCGTCGCGCGCATTCTTGAGGGCTCCCAGAGCCGTCGCGAGTGCTTCGCGATGACGCGCGCGCGAGATCGCGATTCCTTCCGGCGCAGGCACTGCGACGAGCGCATCGACCATTTGCGCAAGCTCGGAGCGCAGCGGCGGCGCCTGCTCAGCATGAATCGCCGAGATCGCGAGGATCGGAACGCGCACGCCGCGTTCGCGCAACTCGTCGGCGGACAATTTTGAGGGCAGGTCTTGTTTGTTGAGGATCGCGAGCGCGGCGCCGTCGCGAGTGCGATGATCGTGGATTAGCGCGATCACGTCCGCATCTTCGGCTTCGAACGGCCGCGACGAATCGAACACCGCGATGATGAAGTCGGCGTCGCGCGCCGAGCGAAGCGTGCGCTCGATACCGATTCGCTCGACTTCGTCGCCGGATTCGCGCACGCCTGCGGTATCGCTGAGCACGAGTGCATACGGGCCAAGCTGGATGCTGTCTTCGATCACGTCGCGCGTGGTGCCCGGCACGGCGGTGACGATCGCGCGGTCGGTACCGAGCATCAGGTTGAGGATGCTGGATTTGCCGGCGTTGGGCTTGCCGACGATGGTCGCGCGCACGCCGTCGCGAATCAGGCGGCCGCGGGCGAAGCTGTCGTGCAGGAGCGCGACGTCGGCGATCAGCCGTTCGATGTCGGCGGCGACCGTGCGCCGCGATGGCATCGCGATATCTTCGTCGGAGAAATCGATCTCGACTTCGAGATGCGCCCGAATCGCGATCACCTGGGCGCGCAGATGCGCGACGCGTTCCGAGAGCGCGCCTGACAGATGAGATAGCGCCTGCGCGAGAGCAGAATCGCTGCGCGCGGCGACGATATCGGCAATCGCTTCGGCCTCGGCCAAATCGATGCGCCCGTTCAGAAAAGCGCGGCGGGTAAATTCGCCCGGCTCGGCCATCCGCGCGCCCGCCGCGCCCGCCGCGATCGCGAGCGCGACGACGCGCCGCACCACCAGCGGTCCGCCGTGGCATTGCAACTCGGCGACGTCCTCGCCGGTGAGGCTCGCCGGATGCGGCATCGCGACCGCGAGCGCGCGATCGATGAGCGCGCCGGTGGCCGGATCGATCACGTCGCCGAGGTAGAGTTTGCGCGGTTCGCGTGCGCCGGCGCGTGGGCGAATGGGATGCCAAATCTTCGCGAGGATTTCGAAGGCGCGCGGCCCGGACATCCGCACGATCGCGACCGCGCCGGCGCCGACTGGCGTGGCGGGGGCGACAATCGTGTCATTGAGGTACATTGAAGAGAGGCTAGCATCGCGGATGGCGGGCTCGAAGCCTGCGTCATCGGCATCTCCAACAATCGAGTCGAGGTCAGCAAATATGATCCGCGTGATGTATCGATGGACGATCAATCCGGGCGACGAGGAACAGTTCATCGAGCACTGGAAGGGAGGGACGCATCAGATTCAATCGCACTGCGAGGGCGCGTACGGCAGCTTCCTGATTCACAGCCGGAAAAATCCTGCGCAGTATTTCGGGGTCGCGCGCTGGGAAAGCAGGGAGGCGTGGAAAGCCGCGCAACCGATTATTATCGGATTGAAACTGCCGGGGCCGCTGCCGGAGACCACCGAGTTCTACGACGAACTGGCCGACATGCCCGGGGAGCATCCGCGCAAGAGCGAACTGCCATAGCCGCGGCGGAGGATTTCAGGAGTCTGAAACCCCTCACGGGTTTCAGACTCCCTGGGGCGACGCGAAGCCGACTTCGGGCCGCAGGGCCGAATCGCACTATGATAGAGATGCGGGCTTCGCCCTGTTAGTAAAAGACGAAGAGAAGGACGGCGGTCGCGCTCAGAGTTTGTGAAGATTTTGTCAGTGTAACCTTCTGTCATTCCCGCGCGTGGCTGCCGCGCGAGGAATCCCGGAGCGATGCGCGCAGAATAAAAGATCCGGGATTCTTCGGCGTCGCAGCCTTAGCCTCAGAATGACAAAGTTGGTCAAGCTCGCTCGGTGCAGAAAAATTCACCAGCTCTCAAGAATGACGGAGAGAGCAGCCTCCGTTCGAGGGCTGTCAATTTTTGGTCCGTGCGACCTTCTGTCATTCCTGTGCGAGGTTTCGGAATTCGCCTTCCTCGGGATGATCCCGCCGATTTCTTTTGCCTGCTCGGGCGGATTTGCATAAGTCATCTGCATGACGATTGAATATCGCGCGCTTGGCAAGACCGGGCTGCGCGTCAGCACGCTCGGCTTCGGCGGATCGGAGGTCGGCTACCAGGGAGTCGCGCAGAAGACCGTCGATAAAATTTTGAATACCGCGCTCGATGCCGGCATCAACGTGATCGATACCGCCGAATGCTACGCCAACAGCGAGCAACTGATCGGCAAGGCGATCACGAGCAAGCGCGCGCATGTCGTGCTGATGACCAAGTGTGGGCATGCGCTCGGCTTCATGCGATCGGATTGGGATCCGAAGATGCTCGCGAAGAGTATCGATCGCAGTCTCAAGCGGCTCCGCACCGATCACGTCGATGTGATGCAATTCCACAGTTGCGACGCCGAGACGCTGGCCAAGCCCGAGGTGGTCGAGGTGCTGACCCGCGCGCGCCGCGGGCAAGACGCGGTTTATCGGCTATAGCGGCGATTCGAGCGATGCGCTGCACGCGGTCGAGATGGGGATTTTCGACACGCTGCAGATTTCGGTGAGTATCGCGGACCAGGAAGGGCTCGAGCGCGTGTTGCCCAAAGCGGCGGCGCGCGGGATGGGCGTGATCGTGAAGCGGCCGATCGCCAACGCGGCGTGGCGCACCGGCAAGGCGCCGGTCGATCCGTACGCGCGGCCGTATTGGGATCGCCTGCGGATGCTCGGCTACGATTTTCTGCGCGGCGAGATCGAAGCGTCGATCGCGACTGCGCTCAGGTTCACGCTCGGGTCGCCGGGCGTCAGCACCGCGATCGTGGGGACGACCCGGCCGGAGCGAATTGCGCAGAATATCGGCTATGCCGCGGCGGGACCGCTCGCGGCGGCGGAGTACGAGGCGATCCGCGCGCGGTGGAAGTCGGTCGCAGGCGCGGACTGGACCGGCCAGCGCTGATCGAGTCGGGCAAGTCGATCGCACCGTCTGCACCCTCACCCGCCAACGGCTCGATACTTCGCCGCTGCCGACCTCTCCCGCAAAAAAGCGGGCGAGGTATAGGACGGTGTGCGGATTCGTGCGACAGAGAGGAAGTCATCATGGAAATTGCATGGATCGGAACCGGTATCATGGGCGCGCCGATGGCGCTTCGGCTGCTGCGTGTGGGGCATCGAGTACGCGTCTTCAATCGCACGCCCGAAAAAGCGCGGGCGCTCGCGAACGACGGCGCGATCGTCGCGGCAGACGCGGCGGCGGCAGTCGCCGGCGCGGAAGTCGTGTTTATCATGGTGTCCGATACGCCGGATGTCGAGGCGGTTGTCACGAAGGCTGAGCCGGCGCTGAAAGCGGGACAACTCGTGATTGACATGAGTACGATTTCGCCGCGCGCCGAGCGCGCGCTCGCGGCGCGGCTCAAGCGACTCGGCGTCGATTATCTCGACGCGCCGGTTTCCGGCGGCGACGTCGGCGCGAAAGAGGGCACGCTCACGATCATGGCCGGCGGCGAGGAGAATGCATTCGAGCGCGCGCGTCCGCTGTTCGAGCATCTGGGGCGTCGCGCGACCTACATGGGCGCGTCGGGCGCCGGGCAGATGACGAAGCTCGCGAATCAGATCGCGGTGGCGCTCGCGCTCGAGGCGGCGTCCGAAGCGATCAGGTTTGCACAGGCGGGCGGACTCGAGCCGTCGCGCGTGCTCGAGGCGATCGGCGCGGGCGCGGCGGGTTCGTGGCAGCTCGCGAACCTCGGTCCGAAAATAATCGCGGGCGATTATCGCCCCGGGTTTTTTATCAAGCTGATTCGCAAGGATCTCAGGCTGGTCGCCGACGCCGCGCGCGAATCGAAAGTAGCGCTGCCGGGACTCGCGATGATGGCCTCGATGTTCAACAGCGCGGCCGCGCTCGGCCACGACCTCGACGGGACGCAGGCGGTGGCGGCCGTACTCGACAGATTGGCGGATGTGAAGTAGTACCAGAGGCGGATCGGATTTTTTGGAGGCGCGGAAAATGCCGGATTTACTCGTCGAACTGAAGGATCGCGTCCTTTACCTGACGCTCAACCGACCCGACAAGCTGAACGCGATGAGCGCCGAGATGATGGGCGGGTTGCTCGACAACCTGAACCGCGCCGCGACCAATCCCGAGGTCGGCGCGGTGGTGGTGACCGGCGCGGGACGCGGCTTTTGCGCGGGCGGAGATATCGGTGCGATGCGCGAGCGCAACGAAAGCGGGCGCGATGGCGCGGCGCAGACAATCGAGGAGCGGGTCGCCTCGCTGCGCCGCGGCGAAGAGGCGTCGCTGCTGCTGCACGAGATGCCGAAGGTGACGATCGCGGCGGTCAACGGGCCGGCGGCGGGCGCGGGACTGAGCGTCGCGATGGCGTGCGATCTTAGAATCGCGTCGGACACGGCGCGCTTTGGCACGGCATTCGCCAAGGTCGGATTCTCGGGCGATTACGGCGGCACGTGGTCGCTCACGCGGCTGGTCGGCTCGGCCAAGGCGCGCGAACTGTATTTTCTCGGCGACATGATCAGCGCCGAAGAAGCGCTCAAGCTCGGGCTCGCGAACCGCGTCTATCCGGCGGCGTCGTTCCGCGACGAAGTGCATGCGCTTGCGTCGAGAATCGCGAACGGACCGACGATTGCGTACTCGTACATGAAGGCGAATCTCAACGCCGCGATCACGCACGAATTCAAGGAACTGCTCGATCGCGAAGCGTGGGGACAGACGATGACCGCCCGCACGGAAGATCATCGCGAGGCGGTGAAGGCGTTCCTCGAGAAGCGCAATCCGATGTTCAAGGGCCAGTAGGTCTGAAACCACCAAGTCACGAAGACACGAAGCAATATTCGCGCGCGCAGCCAGTGCGCATCCATTTCCAAACATTTTCTTGGTGTCTTTGTGTCCTGGTGGTAATTGACTCTTTTGGGAAACGATCAGGAGGCAGACTCATGGACTTCAACACAATCCTGTACGGGGCGCGCGACGGCGTCGCGAAGATCACGATCAATCGTCCCGAGCGGATGAACGGCTACAACGAGACGATGATCAAGGAGATGGTCGCGGCGATCGATCTCGCGCGGCAATCCGACGACGTGCGCGTGCTGGTGATCACCGGCAGCGGGCGTGCGTTCTGCGCCGGCGGCGATATCAGCGGCGCGCCGGACAGCAGGTCGCGATTCCACGGGCATCCGATGGGACACATGCTCGAGATGCGCGAGGGGTTCCATCAGATCGTGCTGTCGTTGCATCGCTTCGACAAGCCGGTGATCGCCGCGATTAACGGCGCCGCGGTCGCGGGCGGACTGACGCTGGCGCTCTCGTGCGATTTCAGGATCGCATCGGACCAGGCCCGGCTCGGCGACACCGCGCTCAAGTTCGCGCTGCTCTGCGACGAGGGCGGCGCGTACCTGTTCCCGCGCTTCATGGGGCTCGATCGCGCGCTCAAAATGACGCTGCTCTCGGAAGTGTACGACGCGAAGACGGCGCTCGAATTGGGACTCGTGACCGAGGTGGTCCCGCACGCGGAACTCGACGCGCGGGTGAACGACTTTGCGCGCAAGCTGGCCGACGGTCCGCCGCTGGCGATCAGGCTCGCGAAGCGCATGATGTACAAGCAGCGCGAGATGACGCTCGAGAACGCGCTCGAAGACGCCGCGCTCAACGTGATGATCACCAATCCGTCCGAGGACGTGAGGGAAGGCACTCGCGCTTTTCGCGAGAAACGCAAGCCCGCATTCAAGGGCCGCTAACTTCGAATCTCTCTGCCGATGGAGGCCTCATCCGCATGCCGATGAAGAAAAAGGACATCGAGAAGCTGCTCAAGAAGCCCAACGTCGCGGTGGTCGCAGTGACCGCGCCCGGCGGCGCGCCGCACGCGGTGCCGACCTGGTACGAATACGACAAGGGGCAGATTTTTTTTCACACCGGCGCGGAAGCATTCAAGACCAAGTGTTTGCAGGCCGATCCGCGCGTCACGCTGGTGGTCGATACCAGGAAACCGCCCTACAAGTCGGTGATCCTGAAGGGCAGCGCGACGCTCGAGGAAAAGACCGACGACAAGCGGCTCGAGCGGATGGCGCATGCGTACCTCGGCAAGAAGCAGGGCAAGGCCTACGCCAAGGGGCTCAAGGGGCAGAAGGTGATCGTCGTGAGCTTCAAGCCGGAGCATACGGTGTCGTGGGACTACGGCAAGGAGAGTCCGTGAGCGCGGCGTTGCGGCGCATACGATTCGTATATACACTAGCAGATGCCGTTCGAGTGGGACGAGGCCAAAGATCGCACCAATCTGGCCAAGCATGGAATCGACTTCGACGAAGCAATCCATATCTTCGACGGACCGGTGCTCGAGATAGTTGATGCGAGGCGCGATTACGGCGAGACGCGCATTTTAGCAATTGGGCTCGCCTCTGGGCGCGAAATTTCACTGGTCTATACCTGGCGCGGACCGAATCGAAGAATAATAACCGCGCGGAGGGCACATGCGATTGAGCGAAGAGCATATCGTCAGGCGTTTGCGACCGCTGATCGACAGCGGGAAGACTGATTGGAAGCGGGTAGATGCGCTGACCGATCGGGAGATCGAGGAAGCGATTGCGTCCGACCCCGACGCGGCGCCGCTGCTCGACGAAGAGTGGTTCCGCACCGCAAAACTGGTGATGCCCGAGCGCAAGGTGCCGGTCTCGATGCGAATCGATCGCGAGGTGCTGGATTGGTTCAAGCGCGCGGGCCGCGGTTATCTCTCGCGGATGCATGCAGTGTTGCGCGCCTACGTTGCGGCGCAATCCAAAACAAAAACACGCAAGGCGTCGAAGACGGCGAAGTCCCGCAGTCAGCGCAAAAGCGCCGGCGCGAAATCAAAAGTGGTCAGTCGTGCGCGGAGCAAGGGCGTGCGTCGTCACGCGAAGTGATCCGCGCGCTCTGAAATCTGCGAAGGCTGCGGTGCAAAAACCCGAGCATGCTGAAGACCAGATTCTGCGAACTGTTCGGAATCGAGTATCCGATTGTGTCGGCGGGAATGGGCGGTGTCGCGCTCGCGAAGCTGGCGGCGGCGGTTTCCGAAGCGGACGGACTCGGGACAATCGCGCTGGCCGGTATCTCGCCCAGCGGCATACACGACGAAATCGCGGCAGCGCGCAAGCTCACGCGCAAGCCAATCGCGGTGAATCTTCTGATTCCATTTTTGCGCCCCGGCATCTTCGAGGCGCTCGCCAACGAGCCAATCGCGGCCGTGACGCTTTTCTGGGGCGATCCCGCGGAACAGATCCCGCCGTGCAAACGACTCGGGCTAAAAGTGATCTGGCAATGCGGCTCCGCGGCTGAAGCGCTCGCAGCAAAACGCGCCGGCGCCGACGCGATAATCGCCCAGGGCTTCGAGGCAGGCGGGCATGTTCGCGGCGTGGTCACGACGTTTGCGCTGATTCCCGAAGTGCGCGACGCGATCGGCGATCTGCCGATGCTTGCGGCGGGCGGAATCGCGGACGGACGCGGACTCGCGGCCGCACTAGCGCTGGGCGCCGACGGCGCGGTATTCGGCACGCGATTTCTCGCATCGCGCGAATCGGCGGCGCATCCGCTATTCAAGCAGGCGTTGATTGCGGCGCACGCATCGGACACCGTGCATACGAAGCTTTACGATGTCGGATGGCCCGACGCGGCGCATCGCGTGATCCGGACGCCGCTGTTCGACGCTTGGGAGCGCGCCGGCCGCCCCGAATCCGGCAAGCGTCCTGGCGAGGGCGAATCGAACGCGCGGATCAAGCGCCCGGATATCGAGGTGCCGCTGGTCAGATATTCAGTGATGGCGCCTTCGGATTACATTGAGGGCGATATCAGCGGTCTGGCGTTCTACGCGGGTCAATCGGTGAGTTACGTGCATGAGATCGCGCCGGCTGGCGAGATTGTGCGACAGATTGCGAATGAAGCGCGCGACGTGATCGCGTCGCGCCTCGCGCCGCTCGCGCGCTAGCTGAACACACGAAGTCAGAATGCTTTAGGTAATCCCGCCTGCTTGAGGACTGCGTTAGCCGTGTGCCGAGACAGAATCTTGTTGTCGACAGTGAAGTGTCTTCTCGATTTCGGACGAAACTAGATTTCGTGATCACTTTGCCGTTACGGATAAACTTGCACCCTCCACTTTTGGGAAGCTTCTTAACGGCCGGAGTGAAGCTCTGAGCCATCGCGGCGCGTCAGGCTTGCAGCCGGAGGCGTTCGCGGTATTCGGCTCGAACTTCGAATCGAACGTCACGATCGGACTCGCGATGCTTCTGTGGCAACTGCCCGTTGGCTTCCAGCAGTTCGGGTAACATGACGCGAAGTTTCTTGATCAGCCCATTCAAGTCGCGAGCTTCGGTTGCGAGTCTCGGACGTCGTTGCTGGTAGCGACCCAAACCCGAGCCTCAGCGTCCCATGAAGCCTTAATCAGGTACACTCGGTTTTTTGCAGAGTTTTCATCGGAGCCTAGCGAGCACCTTATCACGCTTAGTACTCGCGCGCTAAAGAGGGCGCTGAGTCGGGCGATGCTTTCGGCTGGCTAATGCATCTGAGATAATCGCATTAGTGGCGCGACAAGTTCCAATCGAGGCGGTTTTCGAGGCACTGGGCAGCGTAAAGTACCCGGGCTACTCGGCGGATATCGTCGCGCTTGGGATCGTCGAGGCAGCCGAAGCAATTCCGACCGGCGGCTACGCGATCACGCTGCGGCAGGCGACCGAGCGCGAAGAAGTCATTCGCGAGCTTGCCGCGAGGATCCATCAGGCGCTCACGCACGATCTCGGAATACCCAAAGTCGAACTGAGGGCGCATCGCATCGAGGCGGAACTCGGCGAGAAGACTGGCCGCGTCCGGCTCGAGGGCATCAAGCATATCGTCGCGGTGGGCAGCGGGAAGGGCGGCGTCGGCAAATCGACGGTGGCGGCGAATCTCGCGCTGGCGCTGGCGAGCCTGGGGCTTAGCGTCGGGCTGCTCGACGCGGATATCTACGGGCCGTCGATACCGATGATGTTTGGCGTCGGCGCCGAGCGGCCGAAATCCGCGGGCGGGCAGAATTTTTATCCGATCGAGAAGTACGGCGTGAAGATGATCTCGATTGGATTTTTTCTGGGCGAGAAGGCGCCAATCATCTGGCGCGGTCCGATGGTGATGGGCGCGGTGCGGCAGTTTCTGAAAGACACGCTCTGGGGCTCGCAGGATTTTCTGATCGTCGATTTGCCGCCGGGGACCGGCGACGCGCAATTGACGCTTGCGCAGCAGGTGTCGATCGACGGCGTGGTGATCGTCACGACGCCGCAGGACGTGGCGCTGCTCGACGCGAATCGCGCGGTGAAGATGTTCCGGCAGGTGCATTGCCCGATTCTCGGCGTGGTCGAGAACATGAGCTATTTCGTTTGTCCCGATTGCGGCGAGCGCGACGAATTGTTCGGCGAGGGCGGCGGCGAGCGGATGGCCAGGGAAGAAGGCACGCGGGTGCTCGGACGGCTGCCGATTTATCCCGAGGTGCGCGAAGCGGGCGACGCGGGGATGCCGATCGTGATCGCGAATCCGAAGCATCCGGCGAGCGCGGCATTTATCGAGCTGGCGCGGCAAATCGTCGAGGCAACCTCCGCAGGCTAAAGCCTGTGCCACGCGATTCGAAGGCTGCATACTTGCCCCCCCTTTCGCGCACCGTTAGTGTTGCGGTTCAATTGAAGCTGGTGGCGGGCCGTGGAAACGCGGCGAATCATACGCGGGGAGATGGTCCCGGAGTTCGAAAATGTCCACGTTGATCACAGAGGAATGCATCAATTGCGGTGCGTGCGAGCCGGAGTGCCCGAACACTGCGATTTACGAAGGCGGCGCGCAATGGGAGCAGGATGGCGCGACGAATCCCGCGATCAAGGAAGACATCTATTATATTGTTCCCGACAAGTGCACCGAGTGCGTCGGTTTTTTCGATCAGGAACAATGCGCGGCGGTATGCCCGGTCGATTGCTGTATCCCGGATCCAAACATTCCGGAGACCGAGGAAGTTTTGATCGAGCGCGCGCGCAAGCTTCATCCTGAGCAGACTTTCGGCGCCGACTATCCGTCGCGGTTCCGCAAATCCTGATACTTGAAAATCCCGCCGCGGCGTTTTTCTCGGGGCACGGCAGATGATCGCGCCGAGTCAGCGCGCGGATTCTGGGTCCGAAAAAATAAGGAGTTTCAGTTGGCGATAAAAGAGCCGGTCCGAATCGCTCCGGCGAACGGCAAACTCGGCGTGCTGCTGCCCGGGATGGGCGCGGTCAGTACTACTTTCATCGCGGGCGTCGAGGCGGTCAAGCGCGGAATCGGCGCGCCGATCGGATCGCTCACGCAACTTGCGACCGTCCGTCTCGGCAAGCGCACCGAAGGACGCACGCCGCTGATCAAGGATTTCGTACCGCTGGCGAGCTTGAACGATCTCGAGTTCGGCGGCTGGGACATCTACGAAGACACTGCGTATGAGGCCGCGCGCAATGCGGCGGTGCTCGATCCGGCGCTGCTGGAGAAGGTGCGCGAGCCGCTCGAAAAACTTCATCCGATGGAAGCGGTGTTCGATCAGGAATACGTGCGCCGAATTCACGGGCCGAACGTCAAGGAAGCGCGCACCAAGATGGACAAGGCCGAGATGTTGATGGACGACATCCGGGGTTTTCGCGAGCGCACGGGTGTCGCGCGCACGGTGATGGTGTGGTGCGGTTCGACGGAGGTGTTTCATCGGCCCGCGGAAGTTCATCAGACGCTGAAGGCGTTCGAGGCGGGGCTCGCGAACAACGATCCGGAGATCGCGCCGAGCCAGATTTACGCGTACGCCGCGCTCAAGATGAACATCCCGTATGCGAACGGCGCGCCGAATCTCAGCACCGATACGCCGGCGCTGCTCGGGCTGGCGCGCGAGCGCAACGTTCCGATCTGCGGCAAGGATTTCAAGACCGGGCAGACGTTGATGAAGACGATAATCGCGCCGGGGCTGAAGGCGCGGATGCTCGGCCTGTCGGGATGGTTCTCGACGAACATCCTGGGCAATCGCGACGGCGAGGTGCTCGACGATCCGGGGTCGTTCAAATCGAAGGAAGAAACCAAGCTCTCGGTGCTCGACGAAATTCTGCAGCCGAAGCTGTATCCCCAGCTCTACGGCAATTTGTTTCATTCGGTGAAAATCAATTACTACCCGCCGCGCGGCGACGCGAAAGAGGGCTGGGACAACATCGATATTTTCGGATGGCTCGGCTATCCGATGCAGATCAAGATTAATTTTTTGTGCCGCGATTCGATTCTTGCGGCGCCGCTGGTGCTCGACCTCGTGCTGTTCATGGACTTGGCGCAGCGCGCGGAGATGCGCGGAATCCAGGAGTGGCTGTCATTTTATTTCAAGGCGCCGCTGCACGCGCCGAACCTGTATCCCGAGCACGATATTTTCATTCAGTTGATGAAGCTCAAGAACACGCTGCGCTGGATGCGCGGTGAGGATTTGATCACGCATCTCGGGCTCGAATACTACGATTGATCGCGTCCTATTTCATAAAGCACTCGTTGCGCTCTAGAATTGTTGCGCGATGAGCGTGCTGGCGGGCAAAACGATCGTTCTCGGCGTAAGCGGCGGAATTGCCGCTTACAAAGCGGCGGAGATCGTGCGTCTGCTCGTCACCGCCGGCGCCAATGTCCGGGTGATGATGACGCGCAACGCGACGGAGTTCATCACGCCGCTCACGTTGCAGACGCTCAGCCAGAACCCGGTCGCCACCGACACCTTCTCGCTCACGCAGGAATCCCAGATCGGGCACATACGCCTCGCGGACAGTGCCGACGCGATCGTGATCGCGCCGGCGACGGCGGACGTGATCGCGAAGGCCGCAGTGGGAATCGCGGACGATATCGTGACGACGGTGCTGCTCGCGACGCGAGCCAAAATCGCATTCGCGCCGGCGATGAACGTGCACATGTACGAGCATCCGACGGTCGCTGAGAATCTCGCCAAATTGAGCGAGCGCGGTGCGGTGATAATCGATCCTGCGGAGGGCGCGCTGGCGTGCGGCTACGAAGGCAAGGGGCGTCTGCCGGAGCCGGCAATCGTGGTCGCGGAAGTCGAACGGATGCTCTCGGTGCAGGACTTGGCGGACGAAAAAATACTGGTTACGGCGGGACCGACGCAGGAGGCGATCGATCCGGTGCGGTTCGTGTCGAATCGATCGTCGGGCAAGATGGGCTTTGCGATCGCGCGCGCGGCGCGGCGGCGCGGCGCTGAAGTGAAGATCGTCGCAGGGCCGTCGTCGCTCGCGACGCCATACGGGATCGAGCGAATCGAATCGATCAGCGCACAGGAACTGTTGAATGCGACGGCGCAGAATTTTCCGTGGTGCACGACGCTGGTGATGGCGGCGGCGATCGCGGATTTCAGACCCTCCAATCCGGCAGATCGAAAAATCAAGAAAGATGCGCGCGGAATTCAGATCGCGATGGAACCGATCGCGGATGCGATGCCGCAACTCGCAGCGAAGAAGGGATCGCGATTGCTAATCGGTTTCGCGGCGGAGACGAACGATTTGGACGCGAACGCGCGCGACAAACTGAGGCGCAAGCGCCTCGACCTGATCGTCGCCAACGACGTGACGCAGGAGGGCGCGGGCTTCGGCGTCGATACCAATATCGTGACGTTGATTGGGGCGGATGGCCGCGCCGAAAGTCATCCGCAGTTGTCGAAAGACGCGGTCGCTGATCTGATCCTCGATCGAATCGCGGCGTTGCGCGCGGCGAAATCGAAACCGGCGCGGCTCCGCGCCGTACGCTAATGGGCAGCGCCGAATCGCCGCTGGATCGCCGCACGCTGGTCGAATCGCTGCGCGATTACGTCGAGCAGATTCGAGAGGAAGGGCTGGAGGGATTGCCCGCGTCGAGCACGGTGGCTCCAGGAGCCATCGCGAAGGCAAGCGCGCCTCCGCAGACTGCGCGAACGCAGGCCGTCGAAGCGTCGAAGCCTGATATCGCGCCGGGACCGGCGGTCGAGCTGATCTCGAAATATCCGGGACTCGAAAAAGCATCGACGCTGGACGAACTTCGCGAATTTATCGGCGATTGCACGCGATGCAAACTCGCGCCGTGCCGGACCAACCTGGTGTTCGGCGTCGGCAATCCGAGCGCGCAGTTGATGTTCGTGGGCGAGGCGCCGGGCGCCGACGAAGATGCGCGCGGCGAGCCGTTCGTCGGGCGCGCAGGACAATTGCTCACCGACATTATCGAGCGTGGCATGGGTATCAGCCGCAGCGACGTTTATATCTGCAACGTGATCAAGTGCCGGCCGCCGGACAATCGCAATCCCGAACCGGATGAAGTCGCGTCGTGCGAGCCGTTTCTGATGCGGCAGATCGATCTCGTGCGGCCGCGCGCGATCGTCGGACTCGGCACGTTCGCGGTTCACGCGATTCTGAAAATCAAAACGCCGATCAGCAAGCTGCGCGGCAACTGGCACGAGCTGCGCGGCATCCGCATGATGCCGACGTTTCATCCCGCGTATCTGCTGCGCAATCCGGGCGACAAGCGGCTGGTGTGGGCCGATATCCAGGAAGTGATGAAGTACCTCGGGATGCCGATTCCGCGGCGCGGCGGTTCCAGTTCGTGAAGCTGCGACGAAGCGCGATTGCCGGCGCGAGCATCGCGATCATGTTGATTGTCGCGGCGCATATCAGCGTAGCGAATTCTTTGGCCGCCGCGGCGCCGGAGCATCCGTGGGTCGAGCTGATCGCGATCGACGGATCGATCAATCCGGCGACGGCGTCGTACATCGACGATGCGATCGCGTCGGCGGACAAGGGCGGCGCCGCGGCGCTGATAATCGAGCTCGATACTCCCGGCGGCCTACTGACTTCGGCGGAAATAATCGTGAAGCATCTGCTCGCCGCGCCGATACCGGTGATCGTTTATGTCGCACCTTCGGGAGCGGGCGCCGCGTCGGCGGGAACATTCATCGTCGAAGCTGCGAACATCGCGGCGATGGCGCCCGGCACGACGATTGGCGCGGCGCATCCGGTGGAAGAAGGCGGCGCGGACATCAAGGGCGTGATGGGGCAGAAGATCGAAAATTTCACTGCGAGCTTTGCGCGATCGATCGCGCAGCAGCGCGGGCGCAATCAGGATTGGATCGAGCAGGCGGTGCGGCACAGTATCGCGATTGGCGAGCGCGAGGCGTTGGCGAAGAACGTCGTCGATATCGTCGCGCCGGATCTTCGGAGCCTGCTGACGCAGGCGAGCGGGCGCAAAATCGAAGTGGCGGGCGAATCGCGAACGCTGGCAATCGCGGACGCCGCGGTGCGCCGCGTGCGGATGACGCTCGGCCAGCGGTTCCTTAACACGCTTTCCGATCCCAACATCGTGTACTTGCTGCTGATGGGCGGGCTGATCGGGCTGTACTTCGAATTTGCGCATCCGGGGGTGATTTTTCCCGGCGTCGCCGGCGCGATTTGTCTCTTGCTGGCGCTCGCGTCTTTTCAGATTTTGCCGATCAACCTGGCCGGGCTGTTGCTGATTTTTCTCGGCGTCGGACTTTTGATCGCGGAGGCATTCGTCACCAGCTACGGGATTCTCGGCGTCGGTGGCGTGGTCGCGCTGGTGATCGGATCGCTGTTTCTGATCGATACTTCGAAGACCGATTTGGCGGTGAGCCACGGAATTATTTATGGCACCGCGGCGGCGCTGACGATGATCATTCTTGGCCTTGGCTATATCGTGACGCGCGAGCGCGGCAGGCCGGTAAAAACCGGACCCGAAGGACTACTTGGCGAAGTTGGCGAAGTACGCGAGGCGATCGCGCCGGGTGTGCCGGGCAAAGTTTTCGTACACGGAGAAATCTGGCGCGCCATCAGCAGCGAGCCGCTCGGCGCCGGCGCTCGCGCGCGCATCAAGGCGATTAAAGGTCTGGAGTTGGAAGTGCAGCGAATAGCTTGAAGTCGAGTTGCGCGGCGCTCGGTCCGCTACGAGCGCGAGTGCGAAAGGAGAAACGCGATGGTGTCTGGAATTGGCGTAATCGTTTTCATCTTCGTGATGTTTCTCCTCGCGAGCATCAAGATTCTCAACGAATATGAACGCGGCGTGGTGTTTCGTCTTGGGCGGCTGACGCCCTATCGCGGGCCGGGCATGGTTTTCATTTTGCCGATAATCGAGCGGCTGGTGCGAATCGATCTGCGCACGGTGACGCTCGACATTCCGCCGCAGGACGTGATCACCAAGGACAACGTGACCGTCAAAGTCAGCGCGGTGTTGTATTTTCGCGTCGTCGATCCGTCGCGCGCGGTCACCGAAGTGGCGAACTATTTGTTTGCGACGATGCAGCTTGCACAAACGACATTGCGCTCGGTGGGCGGCCAGACGGAGCTCGACGAACTGCTCAGCCAGCGCGACAAGCTGAACGCGCGGATCCAGGAGATCGTCGATGCGCAAACCGAGCCGTGGGGAGTCAAGGTGACGCTGGTCGAGTTGAAGAACATCGATTTGCCGCAGGACATGCAGCGTGCGATTGCGGCGCAGGCGGAAGCCGAGCGCGAGCGGCGCGCGAAAGTGATCGCGGCGGAGGGCGAATTTCAGGCGGCACAACGGTTGTCGGACGCGGCGGAAATCATGAGCAAGAGTCCGATCACGCTGCAACTGCGGTATTTGCAGACGCTCAAGGAGATCGCGACGGATCACAATTCGACGACGGTGTTTCCGCTGCCGATCGATTTGTTCGAGCCATTCCGCGCATTCGCGAAGGCCGCCGCCGCGCGCGACGAAAAAGACAAGATTTGATCACGCGGTGGCGAGGTCTGAGTTAACGATGCCGCAACATTTGCGCCGCTATAATTTAACGATGAGAGAAAATTCTGGAGTCATGGGCATTCAACGATGGGCAAGCTGATCATGGTTCGTCACGGCGAGAGCGAGGGCAACGCGATTCGCCGTTTCACGACGTCGGGCGAGGCGCAAATCACGGAACTTGGACGGCGGCAGGCGCATGAAGCGGCGCAGAAAATCAAGCTGATGTTTCGGCCGACGCTGGTGATCGCAAGCACGTATCTGCGCGCGCGCGAGACCGGCAGGATCATTGCGGAGGAACTGCAAATCCCGATCGAACTCGAACACGAACTGCGCGAGCAGAGTCTCGGCGAACTCGCGGGGCGGCCGTACGAATCGGTGCAGGAGGATCCGACTTTCGATCCGAAGCAGTCGTGGCTATGGCGTCCAGCGGGCGGCGAGAGCCATATCGAAGTGCGCGCGCGCGTTGCGCCGGTGCTCGATCGAATCGTCGCGAAGCATCCGCACGACGAACTTGTGATCGTGAGTCACGGCGGGGTGATGCGATGCACGTGGGCGCACGTGACCGGCAAATGGGAAGATGCGCACGTGCCGCCGAATTGCGGAATCGTGCTGATCGAGCATCGCGAGGGCGAGTACTTGTCGCCGCGAGTTGTCCATGGCGAAGGGCCGGCGCGCGAAACCGGCGGATGATTCAGGATTTCAGCGGCAAGATCGAATCGAGAAAATCCTGCGAGCGCAATCGGCGGTCGAGTATCGACGAGATGAAACGCGCGAGCGCGAGTGCGCCGTCGGGACCGGTCGCAGCGGCGGTAGGAGAATCTTCAATCGGCAGATTGCCCAGGCGTGCGAGAATCGCGGCGCTCTTCGCACTGACTTTGATCGCGCCTTCGGGGACTCGATCGCGGCATCGCGCGCATACGATCCCGCCGCGCGACACGACGAAGTAAACCGCGGCGCCGTCGTCGAGGCTGACGTTCGCGCACACGCGGCATCGCGCGAACTCGAGTCCGAATCCAGCCCATCGCATCAGCCGCATCTCGAACGCCTGGCGCAAAGATGATTGAGCGACGCCAACGCTGAGCGCGGCCATGGCGCCAAGCAGGATGTGATAAGCCTCTGCCGCTTCGCCTTCCTCGGCGGTCAACGCTTCGGTGAGTTCCAGCATGTAGCTGCCGAGCGCAATTTTCCCGAGGTCGTCATCGAGCACGTGCTGCGCGAGGTCGGCGGCTTCGGCGCGCGTGATGAATACGAGTTGTCCATGCGGACGCCGCCGGAAATGCAAATTGACGTGCGAGAATGGTTCGAGCTTGCGCTCGAAGCGATAACGCGAGGACTTGGCGCCCTTGGCGATTCCGCTCAGCTTGCCGAATTGCAGCGTGAGCAGCGTGACGATTCGATCGGAGTCGGCGTAGTCGCGCGCGCGCAGCACGATCGCGGGCGTGGATTCTTCCGCGGGCATTTTCTAGTCGCCGACGCTGCGGCGGAACAGTGCCTGCTGAATACTTTTGACCTCGGTGCGCATCGTGTCGGCGTCGGCGATCGCGCGGCCGCTGTCGGAAGCCTCTTTCAGCAGCGTATCGAACCGATTGACGATACTCGCGAGCTTGGCGTTCGCCTCGGTCATCGCGCGCTGCCGCAGTTCCTCGCTTTCCCACACGCCCTCTGCGTATTCGCGCAGCTCGCGGCTCTCGAATACCAGCTCCTGCAGTTTGTCCTGGTAGCCGCGCACGATTCGCTTGAGCGTATCGACGACTTTGGGCCGCTCTTCCGGATCCTTCCACAGCACGTGCGCGAGAAACATCAGGTCGTCTTCGATCACTGCTTCGCGGCCGCGCAGCAGCGCGTGCGCGCGCAGAACTGAGAGCGAGTTTTTCCAGCGCCGATCCGAAACGACGATTTGCTCGCGCGCGAGTTCGCGGCGGATTTGCACGATCGATTGGAGAATCGCGCCGGGAACATCCACGGCTGCGGCCCTTTCCTGCAATGCGCGCAGTTCGTCGAAGGTGATCGTGGTGCGCGAGCGTTCCGCGCCGCCCGCGAGCATCCGGATGAAACCGTGCTCCTCGGTGATGTAATCCGCCATGAAGCGCAGCATGAAGCGATCGTAGAGCGCCGTCAGTTCGTCTTCATCGGGCAGTTCATTGGACGCGCCGAACATCGTGATGAGCGGCACTTTGATTCGCGCGCGGCCGTTGTGAAAAATTCGTTCGTTGATGATCGTCAACAGCGCGTTCAGGATCGAAGAGTTCGCCGTGAAGATTTCGTCGAGAAACGCGATGTGCGCCTCAGGCAGTTTGAGCGAAGTGACGCGCCGATAGTCGTCTTCCTCGAGTCCCTTCAAACTGACCGCGCCGAAAATTTCTTCCGGCGTGCTGAATTTCGTGAGCAGCCACTGAAAATAAGCCGCGCCGTCGATGCGATTGCAAAGCTCGTCGGCGAGCATCGATTTGGCGGTGCCGGGCGGTCCGATGATCAGCAGGTGGTTTGCCGAGAGCATCGCCACGATAGCGCCGTCGATCAGATCGGCGCGCTCGAGGAACATCCGATTCAGTTCCTCGCGGATTTTCGCGAGTTTGGCGATCGCTGGGTCTGGCATCGTCGATGGAAAATCGCCGCGCCGCGGCGTTTGTATGATCTTTACCAGAGGAAGCGCGGAGACTTAAGCCGGTCGCGAGAAAACTGGAGCATCGCGCGACCGTCGCGCTTGCCCCCGCGCCATTGCGGGCGCTAGATCAATTCAAAGCGTGCGGCCGAACTGATCGAATCGTTCCCGCGCGCATCTCAGGAGGGTGGCGATGGAAAAGGCGTTGTCCGGCGTCAAAGTTCTCGACATGACCCAGTTCGAAGCAGGCACCTCGTGCACCGAGATGCTGGCGTGGCTGGGCGCCGACGTGATCAAGGTCGAATCGCCGAAGCTGGGCGAGCAGGGGCGCTGGATGCTGACGGAAAAGCAGGGCGTCGATTCGTACTACTTCATCCTGCTCAACGCGAACAAAAGATCGATCACGCTGAACCTCAAGACCGAGAAGGGAAAAGCGATTTTTATCGACCTGATAAAGCAAGTCGATATTCTCTCAGAAAATTATTCGCTCGGCACGCTCGAGGGCCTCGGCCTCGGCTACGACAAGCTGCGCGAAATAAATCCGCGGCTCATCTATCTGACGATCAAGGGCTTCGGCACGCACGGGCCGTACAGCAAATACAAGAGCTTCGACATGATTGCGCAGGCGTCGGGCGGCGCGATGTCGCTCACGGGATTTCCCGGTTCGCCGCCGCTCAAACCCGGCCCGACGATCGGCGATACCGGCACCGGAATGCATGCGGCAATCGGGGTGCTCGCCGCCTACATCCAGCGCGAGCGCACTGGCAAGGGGCAGAAGGTCGAGCTTTCGATGCAGGAAGCGGTGCTGAATTTCGTGCGGGTGCCGATGATGGGAACCTACGTCACGAAAAAACCGACGCCGCGAGTGGGAAATCGTCTCGGGGGTGCGGGTCCGGGCGACCTCTACAAATGCGCGCCAGGCGGCGACAACGATTACTGCTACGTGCTGTGCACCAATTTCGAGATGTTCGAAAATTTGTGCAAGGCGATGGGCCAGCCAGAAATCGCGCAGGACGAGCGCTTCAAGGAACCGAAGGAACGCGCCAAGCACGTCGAGGAACTGACGGCGATCATCACTGGATGGACCGGCAAGCACACCAAGCATGAGGTGATGCGGATGCTCGGCGAGGCCGGTGTGCCGTGCGGCGCGGTGCTGGACAGCGTCGAGTTGCTGAACGATCCGCACATGAAGGAACGCGGGATGATCGTGACGATCAATCACCCGGTGCGCGGCGAATTCACGATGCCCGGATGTCCGGTGCGTCTCGAACATTCGCCGGTCGAGGTGAAGTCGGCGCCGCTGCTTGGCCAGCATAACAGCGAAGTTTACGGAGACATGCTGGGCCTCGGCGCGGGGCAGCTCGACGATCTCAAGCGCGAAGGAATCATCTAGACCGCGGCGACGATCGCTTGATGGCGCGCGGCGACCTGTTCGAAACAATCGAGTATTTGAAGCGCGATGGGGAGGGCCTCCTCGCGCGTTTCGCTCGCGCCAATCGCGGCGTCGCGTACGCCGATCTGCGATTCGAGGTCGGCATGAATCGCGCAGGCGCGGCGGTGAACGGCGAGCCGCGCGACAGCTCTGAGAGCGAGAGTGCGAGTTATTCGGTATCGGTGCACGTCGCCGGGCAAGGCGGAGCGATCGGACACGGGCAGACCGGCGCAGAGATCGGCGGGCTGGCGATGAATCGAAGCAAGCTGGTCGCGGAACTGAGGCGCGGACTATCAGAGGCATACGATCGCGCACGATTCAGCGCCCGCGAGAAAGCGGACCTAGTCAAAAATCTCGGCGATGCCGCGAAGGGCCTTGCGATGCCGCCGCTCGCGCCTCGCGAGCCGGTGCGCGACGAGGTCGAGGCGATCTTTCAGCGCGATCCGCGCGCGCTCTCGACCGACGAGCTGAAGAAACTTTCGCTCGATGCGTCGCGCGAGGTTGCGGCGCTCGGCGATGCGATCGCGTACCAGGTCGTCGCGGCGATGACCGAATTGCGCCGCGAAATTTTCATCGACAGCGCGGGCAGCGTCATCTCGCAGGGCTTCGCGTTTTCTCAGGGCGACTGTTACGTCGTCGCGCAAGACGGCGACGGCCATCAGGAAAGTTACGACACGATCGGGCAGCAACGCGGTCTCGAATGCCTGAGCGACGGATGGCGCGGCGAGTTGATGCCTAATCCGGACCTCGCGACATTTTGCTTTGATCTCGCGAGCGAGGCGCGCGATCTAGCGGCGGCGCCGGTGTTCAAGCCGCCGGACAACGAAGTTGTGGTCGTGACCGATCCGCATTTCAACGCGCTGGTTGCGCACGAAGTGATAGGCCACCCGTGCGAAGCGGATCGCGCGCTCAAGATGGAAGCCGCGTACGCGGGCCGAAGCTGGTTTCTTCGATCGATCGCGGAGAACCAGCTTGGCAAGGTCGTGGGCGCTCCGATTTTGTCGGCGTGCTCCGATCCGACGCTCGATGGTTATGGGCAATATCGCTACGATCATGAGGGCACGCGCGGACGCCGCGTGATGCATATCGATCGCGGCGTGTTCAGCGGGTTCCTCAACTCGCGCGCAACCGCGGCGGCTCTGAACGCCATGCCGAACGGATCGGCGCGTGCGAGCGAAGGTTATCACGTGCCGCTGATCAGAATGTCGAACACGTTTTTCATACCGGGTGAGACGGCGCCCGAGCAGATCATCGCGGACGTCGAACACGGTTACTACGTCTGCGGGCATCAGACGCCGTCGATCTCGGAGTCGCGCGAGAATTTCCGGATTTCGGCGCGCCGCGTGTATGAAATCGAGCACGGACGAATCGGCCGCCTCTATCGATCGGGCAGCGTGATCGCGGATTCAAAGAGTTTCTTCATGAACGTCGATGCGGTCGGCAACGACTTGCGTTTGATCGCGATTCCGAATTGCGGCAAGGGCCAGCCGATGCAGGTGAAGCGGATGTCGAACGGCGGGCCGACGCTGCGCTCGCGGGCGAGGCTCGGTGGCGGCTGATGCTCGAATTGGAGGAGCTGAAAAAATTCGTGCACGATGCGGCGCGGGAAATCGCGCGCGAGAAAGACATCGCAAGCTTCGAAGTTTACGCCGCGACCGCTGAGAATCGCATCGCGCGGATCAATTACACGTCGGACATCCCGTGCCGCGGTCTCGAGGAATTCAAATCGATTCACGCCGATGGCTTCCAGGTGCGGATTGCGATGCTCGCGAATCCGCATGAAGTCGGCATCGCGTTCGAAGCGCGTGATTTGAGCCGCGAGGCGCTGCGCGATGCGCTCGATCGTGCGCGCAGCGCGGCAATCGTCGATCCGCACTTCCCGGGCTTTCCCGATGAGCCGAAGAAAATCGCGCACCGCGCGAGTGACAAGAGCGATCTGGCGCGCGTCGGCGATCGCGCGATCGCAAATGCGGCGTGGGCGGTGCTCGAAGGCGCGTTGTCCGCGTTTCGAAGATCGAAGGCATCGAGGAACGAACATCCGGGACTGATCATCGGCGGAGATGTGTCCGTGATTCGCGACCGAATCGCGGTGTTCAATTCGAATTTCAGCGACATCCGCATCGACCAGAGCGCGTATTTCAACGCGTCGGCTACATCGATCATCGAATCGCTCGATGCCAAGGGAACTGCGGTCGCGATCGGCGCGAACGCTGCGTCGATGCGCGACGCCGCTAGCGTGCTCGGCCGCGACGCGGTGAAACGAGCGCTCGCGCTCGCTCATGGCGTGCGCCCGGCGTCGGGGAAATTTCGCGTCGTGCTGGGACCGCAGCCGATCGCCGAAATTCTCAACTACATGGTGATGGGCTCGCTCACGAGCGGAGCGTTTCACGCGGCGAGTTCGGCGTATCACGCCCGCTTCGGCGAGCAGGTGATGGATGCGCGGCTCAGCCTCGCCGACGACCCGGCGCACGCCGCTGGCGCGATGCGCCGTCGAATCACCTGCGAGGGAATTCCCGCGAGCCGCGTCGAATTGATCCGCGACGGCAAGCTTGTCGGGTTGCTGTCGAATTTTTACGATACGCATCGATTGCTGACGGATGAGCATCGCAGTGAAAAGCTGGGCGCCGCCGCCGGCGCGAATCCTGATTTTCCGCCGCTCAGCGGCTACCGATTGGGCGAGGGCGGCGGACGCCGCTTCGATGCGCATCCGGGGTCGGCGGGGACCAATGTCGTGATGCGGGCGGGGCGCGGCCTCTCCGATCGCGAGTTGATGCGCGCGGTTGGCGACGGCGTCTACATCGGGCGCATCTGGTACACCTATCCGATCAATGGGCAGCGCGCGGGCGATTTCACCTGCACCGTAACCGGCGATTCGTACGTGATTCGCAACGGCGAAATCGCGGTGCCGCTCGCGCCGAATTGTTTGAGGATAAACGCGAACATCGCGCAGGTGTTCGAGAAGCCGATCGCGGTGGGCGCGCGCTCGCGGCCCGCGACGGTTTGGGGATCGCCAGAGGCGTACTACGTTCCCGCGATCGCCGCGGATGAAATCGATCTCGCCGAAGTTGGCGTCACGGCGTAGCGGAAGTCACAATTTCTTTTGCCAGAATTCCATCGGGATTTTTTGCGCGCCGAGGTTCGAGCGATCGAAGCCAAGTTTTCGATAGAGGCCGCGCGCGACGTCGTTGTCCTCGCGCACTTCGAGCGTGATCTTGCAGCATCGGAGTTCGCGCGCCTTCGCTTCGATCGTTTCCATCAGCAGCTTGCCGACTCCGAGGCCGCGGCAATCTGCGCGCACGCTGATGTCGTGAATGTTGATCAACGGACGCGCCGCGAACGTCGAAAATCCGAGAAAGCAGACTGTGAAGCCGACGGCTTCCGCGCCTCGATACGCGAGCCAGATCATTTTCGCGGGGTGCTTGCGAAGTTCGGGAATCAATTCGTCGAGGACGTTAGCGGGGAGCGGTTCGCCGCCTTGCATCGGATCGCGCGCGTAGAGATCCATCAAGCTGAGCAATGCATTCTGGTGCTCGATCCGATCCAGATCGGCGCTGACGATTTCGATGTTATCCATAAAGTGTTCGATCGAGCTTCGAGCCGCGCTTATGAGACCTTCTGATCGTTCTTGTAGGTCTCTTCCCAATTTTTGAAGCCCTGCGGATCCCATCGCTTCCAGACGCCTTCGCGTTTGCCGTTCCTGTATTGCCCGGTCGCCGCGATTTTGCCGTTCGTGTACCAGCCGACATGTTCGCCGTCCTGGATGCCGTCCTTGTAGTGATCGATCGACGCCTTTTGGCCATTGTCGTGCCAGCGCGTCCACTCGCCGTTCTGTTTGCCGTCGTGATACTCGCCTTTCATCATGAGCGAGCCGTCGGGGCCATAAATCGTGAACGGTCCTTCCTTGACGTCTTTGCCATCGACGGTTTTGACGCACCACGTTTCCGATCCTTCGGGCGGACCTTCGCCCATCAGCCTGCTGCCTGGCGGGCAGGGCGGCGCGACTTTGCACGCGCCAATGAGCAGCGCGATCACAACCAAAATAACCAGTCTGGATGCCATCGATATTTCATCACTCCGCAGCACGGCGTCGCGAGGCGTTAGCTCGCGTTGATCTCAGAATAGCGCGCGATTTCAAAACTTGCGATTGCGATTGACGCAACTTCGCGCCTGATGGATTTTTTGCGGCGCGTCGTTCTGTTAAGTTCTAAGTTTGGATACCGAAGCATGAATGGTCCCGATCAAATCTGGCCGGAGGCGGTCCGTACGCTCGAGAGCGGCAAGCCGTTCGCGCTCGCGACGGTGGTAAATGTGCGCGGCTCGACGCCGCGCGAAGTCGGCGCCAAGATGATCGTCCGCGACGACGGTCAATTCGGCACGATCGGTGGCGGATGCGGCGAAGCGGAAGTCTTTCGGAAAGCTCGAATACTACTTGAGGAAGGGAGCGGAGCGCGGCTCGCCGAAGTGGACCTGACCGGCGACTTCGATCAGAAGGAGATCGGCACCTGCGGGGGCATCATGGATGTCTTCGTCGATATCTGGTCGCCCGCGCGCGATCTGCCGATTGCGCGGCAGCTTGCCGACGCCGCGGGCCGCAGCGCTCCCGTCGCGCTGCTCACGGTGGTCGATCCGGGCGCGCGCGCCGAACTGCCGCCGGGTGCGCGCTCGTTTATCGATCCGGCTGCGGTTGAGAACGGCGGCGGCGCGACGATCGAGCTGCCGGAAGCGGCGCGCGCACAAATTACCGCCTGCACCACCGATGCGATTCCCTCCCTGTTCGAATTCGACAGCACGGGATCGTTGAAACCGATCACGCATCTCGACGCGTCGGGCGCGCCGCGGTTGTTCGTCGATCCGATCGTCGGTGCGCAGCGGCTGATCATCGTAGGCGCCGGCCATATCGCGATTCCGCTCTGCGCGATGGGCGCGATGCTCGGCTTTCATGTCACCGTGATCGACGATCGCGCGTCTTTCGCAAATAGGGAGCGCTTCCCGCAAGCCGACGCGATCATCGTGAAGCCCTTCAAGGCGGCAATCGAATCGCTCGCGCTCGACGGCCACTGCTACCTGATTTCGGTGACGCGCGGACATGCTTTCGACGAAGAGGCGGTGACCGCGGCGCTGCTGCAGCCGTGCGGATTCGTCGGCATGATCGGCTCGCGGCGGCGGGTGAAGGCGACGCTCGAGCGCCTCGGCGAGGCGGGTATCCCGCAGGAGCGCCTCGACGAGGTGCACGCGCCGCTCGGCATGGCGATCGGCGCGGAGACGCCCGAGGAGATCGCGATTTCGATCATCGCGGAAATTATTCGCGAGCGGCGAACCGGTATCCGCGACGATTTCACGCTCGGTGCGCGCTTCGGCCGTCTCAAACGCAACTCGACGTGATTCGCGTCGAGGGAATCATTCTGGCGGCGGGCGAGTCGCGCCGGATGGGCTATCCCAAGCCGCTGCTGAAGATCGACGGCGTTACGTTTATCGAAAAAATTTCGGCGAGCATGCTCGAGGTCGTGCCGCGCCTCGTGATCGTGCTGGGCGCTCATGCCGAGCGGATTCGTCCGGCGATTCCGCGCGACGAGCGGATCGCGATTGTCGAAAATCCGAACTATTCGCGCGGCCAGCTTTCGTCGCTCAAGGTGGGACTCGCAGCGATCGGCGCGCAAGCCGCCGCGGCGATGGTTCAGCTCGGCGATCATCCGCTGGTGCGCGCCGATTCATTCAGGCGGCTTGCCGACGCCTACGAAAAATCCGGCGTCCCGATTGCGATCGCGCGCCATGCCGGTCGCCGCGGGCATCCGCTGATTTTCGCGCGCGCGCTATTTGCCGAACTGCTCGACGCGCCCGAGGACGAGGGCGCCCGCTACGTCGTCAATCGCGATCCCGCACGCGTCATGTACGTTGACCTCGACGATCCGGGGATCAACCTCGACCTCGATACTCCCGCCGACCTGAAGCGCGCCGGGCTTGCGCCGCCGCCGCGCTCTAAATGATAGAATCGGATTGCTGACCGGCCACAGCAACAGGCTGGCGAATGCTTGTAACCTCGGCTGACCTGATGCGTATTAATGTTCAGTTATGTTCGGGCTGGCGCGGCACGCAACTTCCTGGTGGAGCTTGGACGACAAACCCGATCAGGATTTAGTCGCCGAGGTCCTTGGCGGAAATACGGAGTCGTTCGGCGAGCTTGCCGCGCGTCATCGGCCACGTATCGAGCGGCTATGCAAGCGATTTTTCTCGGACGGCGAGATGGCGCGCGATATCGCGCAGGAGAGCTTGATTCGGGCGTACACGGCGCTCGGGACGTATCGCGCCGAGATGCCCTTTCGCGGATGGCTGCGGGCGATCGTGGTGAACCTGTGCTACGACGAACTGCGGCGCCGGCGGCGGCGTCCCGAGGAATTGGTCGGCGATTTCAGCGCACCGGAAGTGCAGTGGATGCAACTGGTAAATCACGCGACGCCGGAGGAGATTGTCGGCGAGAGCGAAGAGCGCCGCGAGGCGCACGATTTGGCGCATCGCCTGCTCGACACGCTGAAGCCCGAGGATCGGATGGTGATGGTGCTGAAGGAAAGCGAAGAACTGAGTATCAGCGAGATCGCGGCGACGCTCGGCTGGAGCGAAGCCAAAGTCAAAATTCGAGCGTTCCGGGCGCGCCAGGCGCTGCGCAAGCAGGCCGAGCGGATTTTCGCGGCGGGACGCAGTAGAGAACAATGATGAACTGTTTTGAAACGAGAAATGAGTTCCCGGCGTTGTGGCGCAAGACCGCCAGCGCCGAGCGGCGCGCGGAATTGTTGGCGCATCTGGCGGGATGCGCGAAATGCGATCGCGCTTTTCGCGCCTTCGCACTCACGGCGCCGGTGCTGCACTCGGACTCCGAGCCGCCTGCCGCATCGGCGCGATCGCCGGGAGACCGCCGCGATTTTTCGGCGTTCGATCGTCCACTTCGGTTCGCTTCGATTCCACGCGTCGAACAAGGCCCGCGTCGATGGCTCGCGATGTCAGCCGCGGCGGCGATTTTCGTGTTTGCCAGCGGCGCCGCCTATCTATCGGCGCGCTCGTCGAGCGACACTTTGAACGACCTACTGTCGAAGCCGGAGATCAGCGCGACTTCCGAGGCTGCGGCCGATCCGTTCGCGCCCGAATTGCCATCAATCGAGAGCGATCTTGCCAGCTAGATCGAATATCTGGATGCTTGCGCTCGTTGGGGTTTCCTGCCTGCTAATTGGTTTTGCGGGAACCAACCTAGCATACCGGTATCACTACCTGCGGCCGCCCGGCGGCTCGATTATTGAACGGATGGGGCGCGATCTCAATTTGACGCCGGCACAACGGGACAAGATCGGCGACATCATGCGCGACTCCCGGTTCAAGGTGATCCAGGCGCGCCGCGACTACGAGCATCAGCGTCACCAGCTCTTTTGGAAGGCGCTCACCGAAGTTCGAGGGGTGCTCACCGCTCAGCAGCAGCAGAAATTCGACCACGAATTTGCGCGTCCGTGGGCGGGACACGACGGACCTGACGACGATTTCGGGCATCATCACGGGCCGATGCACGGCCCGGGCGATCCGCCTGCGCCGCCGCCGCCGCGATAACCTCTATAGCGCGCCCATCTGGCGCAGCACTTTCTCTGCTTCGGACGACGCCGCGGGATTCTTGGTGTCGGCGAGCGCGATCTTCAGATATTTCATCGCTTCATCGCGGCTGCCTTTCTCCGCGAGCAACTGGCCGATCCGCAGCGCCGCGAACGAATTTCCCGAATCGATTTCGTACGCCTTGCGATAATAGACCAGCGCGTCCTGCGTTTTTGGCGGCGTGAACGACATGTACGCCTCGCCGATATTCAGGTAGGCGCTGACCTGCTTGGGGTCGTGCTTCACCAGTTTTTGATAGACCTTGATCACGTTTTCGAAATCCGAGCGCGAGTTGTAATAGAGGCCGAGGTAAACGTAGGAGGCGTCATAGTCCGGATCGATTTCGGTCGCCTGCCACAAAAGCTTTACGGCGGCGTTACTGTCGGTCATCTTGATCGCGGCATCGACCAGCGCCCGCGCCTTGGCCGAGTTTGAATCCTGCGCGAACGCAGTTGTCGCTGCCGGGAGAATCTGAGGCGTGAGGAGAGCGAACAGCAGAGCGATCCGGACAAGTTTCAGAACAATTCGATCGCGCATGGCTTCAGGTTGATCGCGGATAATAGTACTAGGATGGTGGCACGAAAGAGTTGCGCTGCAAAGTACGGCGGCGGTGCGAGAGGACGCGGCACCCACAAGATTAGAAATAGCCGATGAAAGAGCATCGATACAAAGTCAATGGCTTGACGCTTAACTGCGTCGATTACGGCGGCGAAGGCAAACAGTCGATGCTGTTCATCCACGGTGGCGGGGCGCACGCGCGCTGGTGGGATTTTATCGCGCCGGCGTTTATCGGCGACTTCCACGTGCTCGCACTCGATCAGCGCGGCCACGGCGAGAGCGAATGGCCCGCGGATTGGTCGTTCAGCTCGGCTCATTACGTTGCGGATATCGACGCGGTGCTCGATCAGTGGGGCTTCGGCGCGCCGATTTTGATTGGGCATTCGATGGGCGCGCACAACGTGCTGGCGTACGCGGTCGAGCACAGCGATCGGCTGCGCGCGATGGTCGCCGTCGATAGTCCCGCCGACTACACCGACGAGTCGGTGGTGTTCATGCGCACTTATGCCGACAAGCCGCCGCGGGTGTTCGGCTCGCTGGAAGAGGCGGTCGAGAATTTCAAGGTGATGCCGCGCGAGACGATGGCGAAGAAGGAAATCCTCGATCATATCGCGCGCCTCAGCTACAAGCGGCGCGACGACGGTTCGTGGATTCACAAAGTGGATCGGCGCACGATGATACGGCGGCCGTCGAAGGTGTGGCACTCGCTCTCGAATATCAAATGCCCGTCGTTGATCATCAAGATAACGCAGAGTCCGGTGCTCGAACTTAAAGACGCGAAAAAGATGATCGCGAAGATTCCCGATGCTCGCCTGGCGCTAATCGACGATTCGTACCATCACGTGATGCTCGACAATCCGGCGGCGCTGATCGCGGCGCTCAAGGATTTCGTCACAGATTTCAAATGACGCAGCCGGAGAGCCATCCGCCCCCGCACAGCCATCTGCTCGAAGGATCGCCGCGCTTGCATTACCTCGAGTGGAATCCCGAAGCGCGGAGAACGATCGTGCTGCTGCACGGCAACTCCGCCAACGCTTGGTGGTGGGAGCCGGTCGCGCGCGCGATCTCGCCGGAGTTTCGAATACTGGCGCTCGATCAACGCGGGCACGGCGACAGCGAATGGGTGCGTCCGCCGTCCTACACGCCGGCCGACTACGCCGGCGACATCGCGCGGTTGCTCGATCACGCGAGCCGCGGTGATGAAACACCGATGGTCGCAGGACACAGCATGGGCGGGCTCAGCGTGCTCGCGTTTGCGGAGCGGCATCCGGCGCGCGCGCGAGCGATCGTCGCGATCGATGTGGCAGTCACGTCGAGCCGCGGGCGCGATCGCTATCTGCGGCGGCTCAAGTCGCTGCCAGTCGTGACGTATCCCGATCTCGAGACTGCGACGGCGCGCTTTCGCCTGATGCCCGACGAAGGCAGCATCGACGCGGGCATTTTGCGCGAGATCGCCGAGAAGAGTATCGCGCGCACCGAAGACGGCCGCTGGACGCTTAAATTTGATCGCGAGAGTTTTTTCGGCAGTGACGGCCTCGCGGTGCTGGAGGCGATGAAGAAAATTCAAGTTCCGACATTGTTGGTGCGCGCGGAACATAGCCGGATCATGACCGACGAAGCGGCGCGCGAGGCAGAGGCCTCGAATCCATTGGCGGAGTTGGTGACGATTCTCGGTGCGCATCATCACGTGCTACTCGAGAATCCGGCCGCGGTGGCGCAGGTGCTCGAAACCTTCGCCAAAAATGTTGGTTGGGCCTAAAGTGCGCGCTCCATCGTGCGATGCGGGATGCCGGCTTCGTCGAACACCTCGCCAATCGGAACGTAGCCTTCCTTGAGGTAGAAGCCCTCGGCGGAAATCTGCGCGTGCAGCACCGCCTTGGTACGCCCGCGGGATCGCGCATGCTCCATCAGGAAGCGCAGGATGCGTTGGCCGATCCCGCGCTCGCGCAGATTCTTCAGCACCGCCATCCGGCCAATCTTTACTTCATCGGCACCGTGCTCGAGCATCCGGCCGGTTCCCACCGCCTCGCCGTCGATAAGCGCGAGCGCGTGGAACGCGTGCGCGTCGTCGGCATCGAGTTCGATTTCCCCGGGCACCTGCTGCTCTTCGATAAATACCCGACGCCGAATAGCGAACGCCCGTTGCAGGTCGTCAGGTGATTCGATCGCGATCACTTTTATGCGCCAGTTCTCTGCCACAAAAATTGGAGTATCGCGCGCATCGACGATTCGTCAAATCGGCTTGGTGCCAAATCGCGAGCCTGTGGTAGGCTGCCAGCGAGCGACTGTCCATCGGCCTTCGCGATGCCGCCGGGAGACCACGATGCCGCAGATTTCGGAAACCATCTACGCGCCTGAGTTGGAGCGCGGCCAATGGATTCAGCACGGACCGGTCGGCCTGAAAGCGCTGCGCGGCAAGGCGGTCGTGCTGGTCGATTTTTGGGATTACACCTGCGTCAATTGCATCAGGACGCTGCCGTACGTCGCGGGATGGCATCGGCGATACGCCGACCGCGGGCTGGTCGTGGTCGGCGTGCACGCGCCCGAGTTCAGTTTCGCGCGTGAAGGATCGCACGTCGCCGAGGCGGCCAAACGTTTCGGCCTCGAGTATCCAATCGTGCTCGACAATGAATATGCAATCTGGCGCGCGTACTCGAATCGCTGCTGGCCGGCCAAGTATCTCGTCGATTCGAAAGGGCGCATCCGCTACTACCACTTTGGCGAGGGCTCGTATCAGGAGAGCGAAGTCGCGATTCAAACTGCGCTCCGCGAGTTGAATCCCACGGCCAGCCTGCCGCCGCCGATCGAACCGATGCGCGACATGGACCGGCCGGGCGTGGTCTGTTACCGCGTGACGCCAGAGCTTTACCTCGGACACGCGCGCGGACAGTTCGGAAATCCCGAAGGCGTGACGCGCGATCGTCCCCACGATTATCGCGATATCGGTCCGCACGTCGAGGGCATGACTTATCTTGCAGGCCGATGGCGCGTCGAAAGCGAGGCGGCGATTGCCGAGATTGCCGGTGCCGCGATTTCGCTCAGATACACAGCCAAAGATGTGAACCTGGTGATGGCGCCGCCGGCCGACGCGAGCGTTCGCGTCGAGATCAAGGTTGAAGGCTCACAGAAACCGGGCGAGGACGTGAAGTTCGAAGGCAATCGCGGATTGGTCACGGTCGATCGGCCGCGGATGTACAGCCTGGTCGCCAACGACTCGGTCGTGTCGGGATCGATCGTGCTGCGCGCGGAGCAGGCGGGCCTTTCGGTGTACGCGTTCACTTTTATTTCGTGCGCGGTGGCGTGAGATCGAGCGAAAACGGAGAGGGGACTGACGATGGCCGAGCAAGAGCAGCGCGCAACCGACGAGGAAATACGGATCGCTGCGGAAATGGTTCTCGAGGCTCGCTATCCGATCGCGCTGACGGGCGCGGGGATGTCGGTCGAGAGCGGGATTCCGCCGTTTCGCGGGCCGGGCGGACTCTGGACCAAGTACGGCGAGCCGCCGATGAATGGATTTCAGCGCTTCCTCGCGGATCCGAAAAAGGCGTGGGAAGAGCGGCTCAGCAAGCGCAACGACGAACTGTTCAAACCGCTCAGCGTCGCGCGGCCGAACCCCGGTCATCACGCGCTGGCGGAACTCGAGCAACTCGGCATACTGCGATTCGTGATTACGCAGAACGTCGATGACTTGCATCGGCAGGCCGGGCAGCAATCGCTCGCGGAGATTCACGGCAACTGGACGCTGATCCGATGCCTCGATTGCACCAAGCGTTTTCACGCCGACGCGATCAGCCTCGAAGTGCTGCCGCCGGTGTGTCCGCGATGCGGCGGGATGCTGAAGGCCGACACGGTATCGTTCGGCGAGCCGATTCCGACCGACGTGCTCAATCAATGCGCCGAGCATTCCGCACGCGCCGACCTGGTGATCGTGGCGGGAACGTCGGCGACGGTCTATCCGGCGGCGGGCTTTGCGCTCGAGGTGAAGCAGCGCGGCGGAACGCTGATCGAAGTCAATCTTTACGATTCGGAAATCACGCGCATCTGCGATGTGAGCCTGCGCGGCGGCGCCGCCGAGGTGCTGCCGCGATTGGTCAGCGCGATTGGCGCGATTCGCAAAGCGTCACTGTCGTAAGTATCGCGCCGGGATCAGATTCTTCGGATCGATATAATCCGGATTCGGCGGCGGCGCGGCGCCGGGCTCGCGCAGATGCAACAGCATCATCCGATCGCTGCCGTCGAGCGAGGTCGGGTTGCTGATCATCACCACGTCGAAGCGGCTGCGCTGCGCTCGCGAAAGGATGTCGTAGTTGGCGCGCCACGTGAACAGGTACTCAGGCAAGTTCGGCTCTTTCAGCGAAACGATCGGAATCGTTCGCTGGCTGTAGAATGCGATGCCGTAATTGATCGCGCCGAGGTAGCCGGCCCGCCTGCCATCGATCGCCTTCATCGCATGGTCGGTGAAGTTCGCGAGCGAGAGCGTGTTCGCGATCGCTGGCACCACCACGATGTTGACCGCCATCGCGATGAACACCATGCCGGCTGCGCCCGCGACCACCAGGCGCTCGATTCGAGCGCGCGTGCGGAGCAAAAAAACGCCGGTCAGTTCGAGGGCCACCGGCAGAATCGCCGCCGCGAGCCAATGCTCCCTGATCGCGGCAATCAGCGCGGCGTTGAATCCGGTCGCGCGAATCTGCATCGGGTGCAGAATCGAGTCGAGAGCATCCGGCCTTGCGATAAGCATCGCGAGCGATATCAACGCTGCGGTCCCTATCGTCACAAATGCCGCGCCCGAGGCCCGCGTCAGGCGCCGCACCCATCGCTCGGATAGTTCGCGGTGCGCGATCGCGTCGCGGAGGTAAAGCGCGATCAATGTCGCGAATGCCGGATACATGCAGAGCAGGTAAACGCCGCGCTTGCTCTGCGGGATGTTGTAAAAGACCAGCACCGCGGCGAACCACACCATCATGTAACGCAGGCGCGAATCGACGGCGCGCGGCTGCCACGTCGCCTGAATCGCGACGATCGGCAGCAGGATCGTCCACGGCATAAAGCCGGCCAGCAGCGCCAACTCGGTGTAGTAGAAGCGATGGATATGGCCTTCGTGGAAATCCTGGCCGCCCGCGAGCCGCAGCAAATTTTCCGAGAGGATCTGTTTGCGGAAAAATGCCGGGCCACCTTCGATCAAGGCCGCGACGTACCAACTGCCCGCGATCGCGAGCACGATGATCGCGCCGCGAATCAGATTCATCTGCGTGATGAGACTCCATCGCCGCTCCAGCGCGATCCAGATGAACGCGACCAGTGCCGGCAGCATCAATCCGATCGGTCCCTTGGTCAGGACCGCGAGCGCGAGCGCGACGTACATCAGGGTCGTGCGAGTCGTGAGTCCCTCGGCGAACAGGATGAACTCGAAGAACGCGACCTCCATGAAGAAGGTCAATGTCATATCGACGCGCGCGCCGGTGGCTGCCTGCAAATATTGAAACGTGGTCGCCATCATCAGCGCCGCGAGTAACGCGACGATGTCGTCGAACAGCCGGCGCACGTACAGGTAGCAAACGATCACGCCGGCGATCGCGAGCGCCGCGGACGGCAGCCGCACCGCGAATTCATTGACCCCGCCCGCGACGAACGATGCGAGCGCCGCCAGCCAATGCATCAGCAGCGGCTTCGACGGCACCTCGATACCCGCGCGCTGCGGCAGGATCACGCCGCCGCCGTGCACAATGTTGAAGACGGTCACCGCCTCGCGCGGCTCGCCCTTGGTGTAGAGCGGGTAGCCGCCGAGATTAACGAGATAGAGCGCGACGCCGACGATTAGCAGGATCGAAATTGCGTGGCGGCGGTCGGCGATGAAGCTGAGCCATCGCGGCGCGTCGATTGAACTCGGACGTGCATCTTCGCTCGCGATCGTATGCGTGATCGAAGGATCGATCGCCGGCACTTCAACCGTCTCTGTATTCTCGCCGCGCTCTGGCATCTGCAAACTTTGTTGGGGCCGCGCGCTTTGTCTCGCGACGGTCTCGGACTAACATACCGGCACCAAATCGAAATAAGCAGGGGGTCCCCGCGAAAATATGAAACTCGAAGGCAAAGTGGCAATCGTTACAGGATGCGGCCGCGAACGGGGAATCGGACGCGCGATCGCGATGCGTCTCGCGAATGACGGCGCCGATATCGTCGCGGCGGATTACTGCCGCTCGATGCCCGGCTATCCAGACGTGAAGTTCGGCCAGATGGAAGAACTCGAGGGCGTCACCGCCGAGCTGCGCAAACTCGGCCGCCGCGCTATCGCGGTCAAGGTCGATGTAACCGACGAGGCCGAAGTGGCGGTGATGGCGGCGACGGCGATGAGGGAATTCGGGCATATCGACATCCTGTGCAACAACGCAGGCGGCGGCGTCGGCGGCGGATTCGTCGTCGATCAAACGCTCGATTCGTGGAATCGCACCGTCGCGATAAATCTGACCGGCACGTTTCTATGCGCCAAGCACGTCGCGCCTAAAATCATTGAAGGCAAGCACGGCGGGCGCATCATCAATACCGCGTCAATTGCCGGCAAGCGCGGCGGTCCGATGATGGCGGCCTACTGCGCGGCCAAGCACGGCGTGATCGGACTCACGCGGAGCCTCGCGCTCGAACTCGGCGCATACAATATCACCGTCAACGCGGTATGCCCCGGCTTTGTCGAGACGCAACTGTTCGAGGGCTTGATCAACATGGTCGGCTCGACGCGCAACCTGAATCGCGAGGCAGTGCTGGAGACGTTTATCGCGCAGGTGCCGATGGGGCGCATGGAGAGCGGCGACGACGTCGCGAACGTGGTCGCGTTTTTGGCGTCGGCGGACGGCGGCTACATGACAGGACAGGCGCTGAATATCTGCGGCGGCGTCGAAGTGCACTAGCGCTCGCGGCGCGGAAGCGAAAGCGAGGGCGGAGAGCAGAGAAGAGAAAATTTTCCGAAACCCCTCACGGGTGGAGTTTACCCTGAGCCTCGAAGGGGCCGCTTCCTGGGGCATCAAGATGCGCGCTACGCGCTGTTAGAAAATGGATTCCCGATAGGATTCGCGTTCCAAGTTCGAGACTAAATCATGGGCGGACTCAGGCAGAGCCCGCCCATGGTTCTTTCTACTCGACCAAGAGGCCTTCGAAGTCACCCTGCTCGCGCCATCGCGCAAGCATCTCGTAAAAGCGCACCGCGCCGTCCGGATACTGGCTGCCGAGGAAACCCTGCTTCGCGCTTTTCCCCTCGCCATTGTAGTAACCCGGCGTGCAGGTGTTCTGGTATTCAGTGATCATGCTCGGGGCCGTCACTATCTTTACCCATTCAGCCTCGGCCTCGGGGGTCGGTTCCACTGACCTTCCTTCACGATCCTTCACTGCCTTGATGACGTGGGCGATGTGAGTCGCCTGTCCTTCCAGCATGTAAGTGAAGTTCGGCGCGAGGCCGGTCTGGGTGAGACCCATATGAAAACAGTTCGGGAAGCCATGACTCATAAAGCCGTGATGAGTCTTCATTCCATTCGCCCAATAGTCGGATAGCGGCAGGCCGCCGCGGCCGTACACTTCAAATTCAGAGCGGCGGGTGTAGGCCGTGCCGACCTCAAAGCCGGTGGCGAAGATCAGACAGTCCACTTCGTACTCGACGCCGTCCACGATCACCGCGTTCTCGGTCACGCGCTCGACGCCCTTGCCTTTGGTGTCCACCAGCTTAACGTTGGGCCGGTTGAAGGTGGGCAGGTATTCGTCGTTGAAGGTGGGGCGCTTGCACCATTGACCGTACCACGGCTTGAGCGCATCGGCGGTCTGCGGATCGCTGACCGTCGAGGAGACGCGATCGCGAATCTCGTTCATCTTCTGGTAGTCGGCGATTTCCGACATCAGCGCCATCTCTTCGCCGGAAACGTTTGCATCCTTACCCGACATCAGTTTGGCCAGATTCTTGAACAGGCTCGTCCACTTGTCGCCGACGAGATCTTCCTCGATCGGGATTCCCGACAGGATCGAGCAGAAGTTGTGGTTGCGATACGCCTGCCATCCGGGGGTGAGCGTACTGGCCCATTCCGGATCGGTGGGCTTGTTGCCGCGCTCGTCCACCGACGACGGTGTGCGCTGGAACACGTAGAGTTGCTTCGCGTGCTGGCCGAGATGCGAGACGCTTTGGATCGCGGTCGCGCCGGTACCGACGATACCTACGCGCTTGTCGCTCAGTTTGTGCAATCCGCCGTTGGTATCACCCCCGGTATAGCTGTAGTCCCAGCGGCTGGTGTGGAACGTATGCCCTTTGAACTTTTCGATTCCCGGAATCGCCGGTAGCTTGGGGCGATTCAAAGGGCCGCTGGACATGATCACGAAACGGGCTTTGAAGACGTCGCCGCGATCGGTCTTGACGATCCAGCGCCCTTCCCCATCGTCCCAGCGCGCTTCCTTGACTTGGGTCTGGAAGCAGGCCCGCTCATACAAATTGAAATGCTTTCCGATCCGCTGAGCGTGCTCGAAAATTTCCGGCGCGAAGGAATACTTTTCCTGCGGCAGATATCCGGTCTCTTCGAGCAGCGGCAGATACACGTAGGACTCGATATCGCACTGAGCGCCCGGGTAGCGATTCCAGTACCAGGTGCCGCCGAAATCGCCTGCCTTCTCGATGATGCGAATGTTGGTGATGCCCTTTTTCTGCAGCCGGGCCGCGGCCAGGAGGCCGCCAAAGCCGCCGCCGACGATCACCGCTTCGAGCTCTTCATTCAAAGCGGGGCGAGTGAAGCCGGGATCGACATAAGGATCCGAGTTGTAATGCTCGAGCGCGCCGGTGATCTCCCGGTATTGATTGTTCCCGTCCACGCGCAGGCGCTTCTCGCGCTCCGCCGCATATTTCCGACGTAGTTTGGCCGGGTCGAAGCCCAACTCTTCAGGAGTGGGAATTCTTTTCGATTCTGCTTCCGTTACGCCTGCACTCATCGCATCAGCACTCCTTTTCGATTAGGCAGCATCTCGGTTCCAAGTCTTTGTGTGGGGACTGTCGATGCTGGTTCTCTACTACCTGTCGAAGCTAGTACAGTTGGCCGCCGCTTTGCCACCCTCGGCGAGACTCGTAATCGGAGGAGAGAAGAATCCGAAACCCCTCACGCGTTTCGGGCTTCCTGGGGCATTAAGATGCGCGCTACGCGCTGTTAGTAAATGGGCCGCCGCCAAAACCTACGATAGGAAATAATCGCGTACCGGTGAAACGCGGCACTCGTCGCGATCGAGGACGCGCCTTAGCTTTTGACCAGCGCGCGGCCGCTGTCGTCGTACTGGTAAGTATCGGCCGGATTCTCGTCGCGCGTTTTCTTGTGGGAGCCGTCGCAGAACGGTTTGTTCTTCGAGAGTCCGCAAGCGCAGATGTAAACCGGCAATTCGGTTCCTTGGGCAATTTCGTAGGGAGATTGTTTGTCGAGCTTTACGATTCGCGCCATTGCAATTCCTCGCGTTGATTTGCGCCGGCATTGTGCTGCCGCCGCTAGCGCCACTTAAATCCAGGCCATCGAGATAGTCAATCAAGATCGTCGATCACGCCATCAACCGATCAGATCAGCGGTTCGTGAACCGCCTCGATCACTGCGGCGTTGGGCAACTTGCGATGCGCGTCGGCGCCGAGCACCAGCGCGATCACGCCGCCCACCGCGATGAGGATTCCGATCGCCTCGCGAGTGGTGGCGTGCTCGCCAAGGAAAAGCACCGCGAACAGGATCGATAACAGCGGAACGCCGGGAACGACGAGCGCCGTGGTCCACGCCAGCGACAATCGGCTGATCGCGCCATACCAACTGAGCGCGCTCAAAAAGTAGATGAAGAACCCGGTAATCGCGATCACGCCGACCGCGTTGAGATCGGACAATTGGGCGAGCGAGGCCGGACGAAAAATCAGCAGCAGGGCGCTCAAGAAGATCGAGGCGTAGAGAAATCTACCGCCGACCACGCACGGCGGCGTCAGCGGCGGCATCAGCGTGAGCCCGACGATATGCGAAATCTGCCAGAAGAGCGGCGTGACGAAGACCAGCGCCGCGGCCCATAGCGGCGAGAAAGCACCGCCGGCCTCGAACACCGAGCCGATTCCCGCCAAGATCAGCGTGGTCGCAAGGATCTGGCGGATCGAGGCCCGTTCGCCGACGAATATCGTCGCGAGCACCAGCGAATAGATCGGCTCCGATTGCATCAGCAGGACGCCGGCGACTGCGCCGATTTGCGTCAGCCCGTAGGTCAGCGTCAGGCTGGTCGCGACGGTGCCCGATAGCGACATCTGCGCGAGCCGTCCGCGGAATCGGCGGTCCACGAGATTCGGCAATTCGCCGCGAAGATAGAGGACCGGTAGGATGCAAAGCGTCGCGAAGACCACCGCGCCGGTGCAAAACAGCAGCGGGTCTAGGTGGATCGCGCCCCATCGCGTGATGACGGGTTGGCCCGCGCCGAGTATCGTGCTGATGATCGCGAGTGTCAGCCCGACTTTGAAGGCGCGCTCCCGAATCGAATCGGCTGGCGACCCGGACACTCCTAACGGCGCGGCAGTTTCGCTTTTCATTCGAGACTCCGGCGCGACGAACTCAGCCGCGGGCGAAGAAAACGATCGCGACCAGCACTGCCAGCGCGATCCGGTAAATCGAGAACGCGGCATAGCTGCGGAGCCGCACGAATCGCAGCAGGCCGGCGATCGCGATCACTCCGAATATCGCCGCGGCCACGAATCCCCAACTAATCTGCGCGGTGAGGCCGCCGCGGAGCGCCTTGTGGATTTCCATCATGCCGGCGCCGGCGATTATCGGCGTCGCCATCAGGAACGAGAAGTTCGCGGCACTCTCGCGATCGATGCCGAGCATCCGCGCCGCCGTAATCGTCGCACCCGACCGGGACACTCCCGGCACGATTGCGAGCGCCTGGCTAAGCCCGATTACCAGCGCGTCGATTAGCCCAATATCATCAATCGTGCGGCGCTGAGCGCCCACTCGATCCACCACCCAGAGCGCGATACCCATCACTGCGAGGTCGATCGCTATCAGCAGCGGCGAGCGGAAAATCGTCTCGGCCTGCTTCTCGAGCAGCAAACCGATGATCGCGCCGGGAATCGACGCGACGATCAGCAGGAACAGCAGCCGTCGCGGAAGTTTCTGGCCGTTGGCGAGCGACAATCCCATCTCGAGCCATTGCCGCCAGTAGTAGGCCAGGAGCGCCAGCAGCGTCCCCAAGTGCAGCGCGACGTCGAACGCCAGGCCAGGATCCTGCCAATGGAGCAGCCACGGAACGAGGATCAAATGCGCGGAACTGGAGACCGGCAGAAACTCGGTCAGACCCTGAACGGCGCCCAAAATTATCGCTTGAAAGGTAGAAAACATAATAATATCAAGTACTTAAAAAGATCTGATGGCTCGTAGAGCGGGCTGGCCAGTTTTGTCGGAATTGCCTATCGGGAGCATCGATTTGCCGCCTTTCCCCTTGACCGGGGAGTTGCTTGGTCTAGAATCAAGCGTGGCCTGTGGATAACGAAGTGGATAGCTGGGAGGATAAATTACCTATGACTCGAACCAACAGAGGCAAGGTGATCCCTCTGCGCGAAGGAAGCGTGGTCGCCGAAGACGGCGTCCCGGACCAATCCGCAATTTACGACGATATCCATCCCGGCGATCCGCAACCGTTCCCGGTCGTATCGACCCTGCCGCGATTGCCGGTGATGATCCCCGACGAGATTCTTGACTACTACGGGTGGGTATTCTGCCAAGGCGGCTTCCTCAATCTTCAGATGACCTTCGAGCAGTTTCTCGCGGTGGTCGCCGCCGTCAGCCCGGCGGGACTCAGCCCCGAATACGATCCGAGTGAGGCGTCGTATCCGAACGACTGACGGATAAACTTCACGCGCGAGATGAATTTCTCCACGATGCCCGCCAGCCTCCGCTGCGCGGGCATTTCGTTGTCCCGGGGCGCGACCTCTTCGCGTCACGGTGAACCGGAGTCGCGGGACGCCGCGGGCAGCAGAGTGTTGCGGACCCATACGCTCGGCAGGCCGGCCGTATCGGTCGGCGATTTGACCCCGTTGTCCTGCGCGATTTGTCGCCAATTGTTTTCGCTGCCGGTGACTCGCTTCGCGAGCGCCTTCAGATCCTCGTTCGGCAGCAATGCGTAATTGACGCCGCCAGCTTTCGGCGTCCCGCCGGTCGGCGGGCTCGCGGCGGCAAGCTGGTCGATCTTGGCGAACAGATTGAGCCGCGCAGTAGGCTGGTATTTCGCGAGGTTCTGGTCGCCCATGTCTTGCGTGCGGACATTCACCACGATTCGCGAGCGTCGATCGCCCTGCGGCACCACCGAGATTTCGTAGCGATACTGCGGCTTGACCCCGACCAGGCTCCCGAGCACGCCTGACTGCTCGTCGGCGTCGCGCCACAGCGTGATCAGTTTATTGTCGGGCTTGACCTCGAACAGCACGCCCTCGCCGCGGAGCGCATCCTGGGTGAGGACGAAAGCGTCGTGAACGTCGTAGGGGACGTCATGCTCTTCGCCCGCAGCGGCATCGACGCCGCCCCCGGCTGCCCGATTGGCGAAGTAAGGCGCGTAGCATCCGGCGATCAGCGTCAGGAGGGTCAACGCCGCGATGCCTGCGAGTTGCCGAAATCGGCGAAACATGATTAATCGCATGATCGAAGAAACCGCGCCCAGCTAGGAAACCATGCGATCATTGCGCGCGCAAGCCGCGTCGGGATGCGAAAGAGCGACCCGGCGTCCGCGGCCGGGTTTATCGGCGGCGATTGCGCGAGTTTCTCTCACACGGTAATCAATTAATCGCTTATGGCTGATAACGACACGGCATCTTCGCGCCACGTGATGGCGGTGGTCGGGGGCGCTACGGCGGGTTCCGAAATTGCGCACATCCTCGCCGATCGCGGCGTACTCGTGCTGGTCTTCGAACAGAATCCGCGGCCGTACGGAAAGATCGAGGACGGGCTGCCGCGATGGCACGTGAAGCAGCGCAAGGACGAGTACGAAGAGATCAACCAGCGCCTCGATCATCCGAATATCGAGTTCGTCCCTTCGACGCGGCTCGGCGCCGATGTCGATTTCGAGGATCTGCGCACGCGATGGGGCCTCAGCGGGATCGTGCTGTCGCACGGCGCGTGGCGCGACCGGCCATTCCCGGTCGAGGGCGCCGATCAGTTTATCGATCGCGGGCTGGTGTATCAGAACAAGCTGATTTACTGGTTCAATCACTACCTCGAAGCGAAGTATGAGGGGCCGCGCTACGAAATCAGCGATGGAGCGATCGTCGTGGGCGGCGGCCTCGCCTCGATCGACGTGATGAAGGTGCTGCAGATCGAGACGGCGATGCGCGCGCTCAAGGCGCGCGGCCTCGAGACGGACATGCTGAAGCTGGAGCGCGAGGGAATCGAGCCGGTGCTGGCGGCGAATAATCTCAAGTATGCGGACCTGGGCGTCGCGCCGTGCAAATTATTCTATCGCCGCCGGGTGCTCGATATGCCGCTGTCGGATATCCCGCCCGACGCGCCCCAGAAACGCGCCGACGCGCTCCGGCAGGCGCGCGCGAAGATCCTCGAGAAGGCGCAGCGCAAATATCTGTTCGAGTTCCAGGAACTGCGCGCTCCGATCGGAGTGATTGCGGAAGATGGCCAAATGGTCGGCGTCAATTTCAGCCGGACCGAAGTCGCCGACGGCCAGGTGCGCATCCTGCCCGACGGCGGCGAATCCGCGCGCGCCAAGCTAACTATCTGCTCGATCGGCAGCATCCCGGAGCCGATTCCCGGAATCCCGCAGAAGGGCGAAGTTTACACCTACGCCGATCAGAAAATCGGGCTGCTGATCGACGGACCGACCGCGGTGTTCGCCGCGGGCAACGTGCTGACCGGCAAGGGTAACATCAAGGATTCGCTCGAGAGCGGCACCGAGATCGGAATCCGCGTCGCGGAGGCGTATCTTGGATTGTCGGGCGAAGCGGTGGATCTCGCGGAGGGCGCGCGGCGGGTGGCGGCGGCGCAGGGCAATCGGATCGCCGACGCGATGGCTGCGCGGCCCAAGCTGGACGCGCAGGCGGTCGAGAATCTGCGGTACATGGTGCGCAAGCGCCAGCTCTCGGTCGGCTACGACGGCAGCTATCGCGCGTGGATCGCCAAGGTCACGCCGCCCGATCTTCAATAGATTCGACGAAAGATTTGCGGTCCGAGGCGGAGCTTTCGCGACGCGCGAGCGCAGCGAGCCCGGAGTCCGGAGCGGAGGCGAGGGTAATCAAAAGACTGCGCAGCTCAAGTTTTGCCTCGGCAATTCCATGCCTATAGGCTTTCATCCTGAGCGACAGGAGGTGTGGCGTGGACGAACTGCAACGGACTGACCCCGAAATTTACGACCTTATCAAGCGCGAAGAACGCTACGAGATCGATTCGATTCGGCTGATTGCCTCGGAAAACTACGTCTCGAAGGCCGTGCTCGAAGCGACCGGCTCGATCCTGACAAACAAGTATTCGGAAGGCTACGCGGGACGGCGCTACTACGAGGGTCAGCGCAATATCGACGAGATCGAGACGCTTGCCGTCGAGCGCGCCAAGGCGCTGTTCAAGGTCGAGCACGCCAACGTACAGCCATACTCCGGGTCGCCGGCCAATGTCGCGGTGTACTTCGCGCTGCTCAAGCCGGGCGACACGATCATGGGCCTTGCGCTGCCGCACGGCGGGCATCTGACGCACGGATGGCCCGTCAGCGTCACCGGGACGTTCTGGCGTTCGGCGCAATACGCAGTCGATCGCGAAAGCCACGTGATCGATTTCGACGAGGTGCGCAAACTCGCGCAGAAAGAGCGGCCGAAGATAATCGTGACCGGCGGCACCGCGTATCCGCGCTTCTGGGATTTCAAAACATTCAGCGAGATCGCCAAAGAAGTGGGCGCCCTGCTGCTGGCCGATATTTCGCACGTCGCCGGATTGATCGTCGGCGGAGTGCATCCGGATCCAGCGCCGTATGCCGACGTGATCATGACGACCACGCACAAAACGCTGCGGGGTCCGCGCGGCGCGATGATCCTGTGCCGCGAGCAATTCGCCAACGCGATCGACAAGGCAGTCTTCCCCGGCCTGCAAGGCGGTCCGCACAATCACACCACGGCGGCGATCGCAGTCGCGCTGAAGGAAGCTGCGACTCCGGAGTTCAAAACGTATGCGCGAAAAACCGTGAGCAACGCGAAGACGCTGGCCGAAGAACTGCTCGCGCGCGGCTTCAGCCTCGTTTCGGGCGGCACCGACAATCACCTGATACTGGTCGATCTCACCAACAAGAAGGTAATCGGTAAAAAAGGATCGAAGGCGCTCGAGGCCGCAGGGATCGTCTGCAACTACAACACCGTGCCTTACGATCCGCGCAAACCGTTTAGCCCGAGCGGTCTCAGACTCGGCACGCCCGCGGTGACGTCGCGCGGGATGGGCGATGCTGAAATGCGGCAAATCGCGGCGTGGATGGATCAAGCGATCGCCAAGGCAAGCGACGAGGCGGTGCTGAAGCGCATCGCGGGCGAGGTCACCGAGATGTGCCGCAAGTTCCCGGCGCCTGGCCTGTACTTGCCGTAAGAGCAATAGCGATTTCGCATCAAGATTTGTGCGCTCGCCTATAGCCGCTGGCGGGAAGCGTCCGACGCGATGATCCCGCCCATCGGGAATCGGCGACAGTTGGTATTGCCGGGATCGCAGGCCATGCAATTCTCGCCGCGGTTGTCGCACACGGTATGCATCGGTCTTAAGTCAAGCTGCCGTTCCTGGTGGCTGTGAGGATACGGTCCAATCACGTAGGGATTCGCCGGCTGCAAGCACGCAGGCATCGACGCCGCGGCGATCAGCAGCATCGCAACTCTTAGGCTGTTCAGGCTTCTCGAAGGCATCGACGTACACCTCGTCGTCGATTTTTGGAGCATCATCGGCGCCAGCGATTTGTCAGTAGGCGCAACGCCCTGATCTCTGCGCAAATTGTTCCTTGTAATAAATTCAAATTACCTGCGCGCGTAATTGAAGGTACTGCGAGCGGAAAAAAAATTCCGGTCGGCTTGTGACGCGAGGGCGTAGCTCGCTCAGCATGACGTGACGCCAGGAACTGGCCTTTCGCGAGTAGGTAGCGACTACCTTTACTGATTGAAGGCGGCTTCCACCTTGCGAGGTCCACTACCGGCGCGAATCGATTGCTCGAGAGTCGTTAGACGTGCTGCTACCGCGATGCTCATAGCATGAAGCTCACGCTTATTACTTGCTCTCAATTCTTCCATCTGTGCCTTCAACTGAGTTAGCTGAGCAGATTGAGTCTGATTCGTTCTTGTCAGCTCAACGAGCTGGTTGGCTTGGTGCTCATTTCGCCTGCTCTCTTTCTGCAACTCGTTCAATAACATCGTCGATAGCATCGAGTAGCGCACCGACTGAACTTTTCCGTCCATAGCGTGCACCACCAACTCCGGATAGATGCGTTCGACTTCTTCCGCGACCAGACCGTACTGTTTCGTGCCTAGCTGGTCGTCCTTGTACCGAAACGTTACCGGACGGAGCTTCAACAAAGCCTCGCTCGAGGCTCCCATGTCATCGATGTCGTGCTTGTAGCGGGCGGAAGACACTACTATTCCAAGGCGACCGCTGCCATTGATCACTACGTCGCTGCCGCTCACCGCGCTGCCGAGGATGCCTGCAATGTAGGTCGCAGTCTGGACGCCTTGAGTACCGATTCGAATGGTGGCTGATTCAGCCGCGATTCCCTGATTACCAATGTCAATGTTGTTCTTGCCTGTAGTCAGATTGAACCCTGAACTGAAGCCAAGAGCGATGTTGTTCTGGCCGGTAGTGTTCTTGAACAGGGCGTTCACCCCGTAGGCGTTATTGTTGTTGCCGGTCGTGTTGTTGAAGAGCGCCTGCAAACCGGTGGCAGTGTCATTGTTGCCGGTGCTGTTGGTGTAAAGCGCCACCGAGCCGGTCGCTGTGTTATTGAGGCCTGTGGTGTTGCCATAGAGCGCGCGCCGGCCGGTAGCGGTATCGTTGGTGCCGGAATCGTTGGTGAATAGAGCGCCCGATCCGCTGGCGGTGTTGTTATAACCGGTGGTGTTGTCGAACAGTGATTGAAATCCGGCGGCCGTGTTGTCATGGCCGGTGAGGTTCCTGAAGAGCGATTGCACACCGCTGCCGGTATTTTGAAAACCAGTCGTGTTCGCCTCGAGGGCCTTCGTTCCATCGGCGGTGTTGTAGTTGCCCGTCGAGTTGAAGACCAGCGCGTTCACGCCAGTCGCGGTATTGAAGAAGCCCGAGCTGTTGCTTTGCAGAGCCGCCAATCCGGTGGCGGTGTTGTCGTGTCCGGTATTGTTGCCGAACAATGCTTGCCATCCAAGGGCAGTATTGTTTTTGCCGGTGGTATTGCTGTTGAGCGATTGAACTCCGTTCGCGGTATTGAGATTGCCGGTGGTGTTGTTTTGCAGAGCACCCGAACCGGTCGCGGTATTCTGCACGCCAGAAGTGGTGGCATTGAGCGCATTGGCGCCGATCGCGGTATCGTCAGTGCCAGTTGTGACGCTTGCTAGTGCGCCGTCGCCCAGTTTGGTGTTGGTCGAGAACGCCGACGCAATTCCGGCCCACGACAGCCCTATCACCAATGCGGTTATCGAAAACAGGAAAGTCTTAACTGTCTGGTTCCGCTTGTTCATGGATACCTTGCCTCAAAATGGTTGAGATATAGCGGCATCGCGCCTACTTATCGTTTGAGCGGCGCCGGACCGTCTTCGTTTCCTTTCGATGATGCGCCAACTGCTTTGATTTGCGCAAATCGACCCGGCGGCAATGAAGAGAACCCGGCGCGGGCAATCACGCGGCGCGAAAATAGAAGCAGGAGAGCCAACAGCGTCGCGACACTCAAAGGCGGCGCGATCAACGCGACATTTTCAGGCATTCGCGAGGGCGCGCATCGTGGCGGAATAATCGCGGGCGCTGGTCGCGGCGGGACCGATCGGAAACACGACTGGATGAGTCACGCCGGCGGCGCGAAATCGCGCGACGAAATCGCGGCCGGCCTGCGCGGGTCCGAACACCGCGATTTTGCGGCACGACTCTTCCTTGATTGCCGTGGGCGCGTCGTCGCGCTTGCCTTCCTTCCATAGCCGCCGCACTTCCTCGAACTCCGCCGACAACCCGTAGCGCGCGAACATCTTGTTGTAACTATCGACGAACGCGTAGCCGGCCAACTCGCGCCGGAACGAATCGACGGCCTTGTCTTCCTCCTCGGTGATGCACATGCGGATGTAGATGCCAACGTCGATTGCGGCGGGATCGCGGCCCGCGGCTTTGGCGCCGGCGTGAATATGCTGGACCATCGGCGCAATCGCATCCGGCGGCGAGTAGTTCATCAGGACGCCGTCGGCAATTTCGCCGGCGAGATGGAGCATCGGCGCATTCAGACCGGCGAGGTAGATTTTCGGCGGTCGCGGCGCGGTCGCGCGCATCCCGAGGCGGAAGTCGGATTTGTAAACCTCGCCCTCGAACTTCGAGCGCCCGTCGGTGAAGAGTTGGCGCATGATCGCGACGCACTCGCGCATCGCGGTGACCGGTTTTCTATACGATGCGCCGTGCCATCGCTCGACGATTACCGGACTCGAGACGCCGAGACCCGCAATCGCGCGTCCGCCCGAGAGTTCATTGATGGTGAGAAAGCCCATCGCCATCACGCCGGGCGTGCGAATCTGAATTGGCACGACGCCGGTTGCGAGTTCGGCTTTTTTGGTGTTGAGCGCGAGTGCGGCGAGGCTGACGAAAGCGTCGGGGCCGGAGACTTCGGCGATCCAGAGCGAGGTGTAGCCGAGTTGTTCGGCTTCGCTGACAATTGCGAGGCGATCGGCGAGCGGGGCGCCGAATATCGAGGTGTGCAGGCCGAGCTTTTTTTCTGATGGCATCGAAGTTTCCGCGCGACGAGATTTTCACGGATTGTGTAACTAATCGCGCATCGCCGCAAGGCAAGCCTGGCGCCGCGGTTTCTCGAATCGATTTAGGAGATGCGCTAGCGGATTCGCGGAGCGCTCAGCGCGCCGGTGATCTGATAGGCCTCGGGGGAACCCGGCGGATGCGGCGGCAGCAGCGCGGGCAAGAATCTAAACCGGTCCGCCCCGGCGGGCGTCGGCGTAAGGGTGAACTGCAACGCGAGGATGGTCGAATCGGCGTCGGGACCGATTTGAATGGTTCCGCTCGCGTCGAGGATCAGGTCGCCGCCCGCAGTCTTCAGACTCTCGATCGTCAGGACGCCCTGATCGAGTTTGAACTTTGCGACCGCGTTGGCGAGTCGAATCGGCGTGATGACCGTGCTGAGAAGCAGGCTTGATGCGCTGAGATCGCCGCGGCCGGTGTTCTTTTCAAAGTCGTCGCGCGAGATCCAGAATTCGCCGTTGCCCGAGAGGATTCCCGACGCGGTCACGCCGGGCAACTGGTAGAGATGCTGGCGCGAGATGTCCACCGTTTTGAGATCGAAGCTGAGCGCGGTGCCGCCGCCGCTCGGACGCGCGGTCACTTTGCCGACGCCGCCGTAGAGATCGGCGTTGACGTGGACGCCGAGATGAAGCATCAGCAGTGACAGGAACGATGGCGTCACCGATACGGCAGGGCTTTCGAAGACCGGCGCGCCCGACGTGGCCGAGGTGACGCGAACGTCGCTTAGCCGGGCGCCGAATGGAAAATCGAGGTGCTGATCGGCGATCGAGATCTGCATCGCCATCGGCGCGAGCAGGTTGGTCAAGGTCGCAGAGTAGGGGAAGGTCGCGATCACGAAAGCGAGGAACAGGACGACGCCAAAGAGCGCATAGCTCGAGCGGACGAGCCAGATTTGCGAAGATTGCGCCGGGACTTCGCGGCGCGAATCAAGCATTCCGGGCGAGCGCAATGCAGGTGAGGTCAACGTCGTAGGCGTGAGTATTTTCGCTGCGCCGCTGGATGCGCAGGGCGGAGATGCCGACCGGCTGCGACATCGATCCGATCGCGTAGAGCGCGCCCACCAGTTGCGCGAGGTCCACGTTCTGCAGTTTCAACTGCACGCTATGTTCGGTGAAGCCGTCGGTGAGCTTGCGATCGGAGCCGGGCGTGATCGAAGCGATCTTGTCGTGGCCAAGGCTGCTGGTGAGCGAGGCTTCGAGCACCGAAAAGAGCGAGAAGTCCCGGTTGTCGGGGACGGTGCGATGCTCGGCACTGGCGAGGTCGCCTTTGAGCGCCGCGTAGTTCGCGGCAAGGCGGCGGATACTCGAAAGATCGCGCTGGCGCTGCTCGATCTTGTCATTCAGACCGGCGCCGATACCAACGATCGGCAGGTAAACGACATTGTAGAGAATGAACGCGCCGAACAGTCCCGCGGCGATGCGGACCAGTAGTCGTTCGCGAGGCTCGAACTTCTGATAACGGCCACGCGCCTGACCAAGCAGCGGATCGATGCGCCGGGAGATTTGTCCCAGGTACGGCATGATCAGCGCAATCAGGCGCGCGCGCAATCGTTCGAGCCGCTCTCTAAACATGATCACTCCGCCGCCGGGCCGCTGTCCTTGAAGCTCGCGTCGAGCCGGAAATCGACTTTGTTCGGATCGGAACCGGCTTTCGCGTGGCTGACTTCGATCGCTCCGAAATATCCGCTCTTATCGAGCGCCTGCTTGGCGGAATCGACGGTTGCAAATGAATCAGCCTGGCCGGTGATGTGCACTGCGTTGCCGTCGATCTGCATGTCGTTGATTTCGACGGGAAATCGCGGCGGCAATGCCCCCGAGATCGCGGCCAGGGTCTCGAGCGGCGAATGCCGCGAGAGATTGCCGCCGATCAGGCGCAGGCGATGATTCATCTTCGCGATGCCGTCCCTCAGTTCGGTGCGCGCGTTGGCCGGATCGGCATGACCGAGCACGGGCGCGACGACTTTCTCGATTTCGGTGTTGATCAGGTTCAAGCGATGAAGGCGGGCCGAGACGCCGAGGGCGAAGTGCACGAGGATTGCGGCGAACAACACAGCGGCAAGAATTCCGGAAGTGTAGAAGGGCGTCAGATCGCCGCGAATGCGCCCGCGAAAAAGAAATTCGCCCTGGCGAAAATTGATCAGGTTGGCGGGCGCCGTCGGCAACTCGCTCGCGAGCATCGCAACGCATGACGAGAACTTTCCGGTATCGGGCGCCTGGCCTTCGAAGATCGGCGAGTAGTCCAAGTCGCCGCCGTCGCGCACCGCCAATGCGAGCGAATCGGCGAGCAGGCTTCGGAGTTGCGGCAGGGTGCCCGCGGCGCCGGCGAGAATAATGTCGGTCTGTTCGAGTTCGCCGCCGTGCGCGAGCAGCGTCTGGCGCAGACTGTTGAGAATCGAGGACGCCTCGTCGGACGAAACCGCAGTGCCGTCGGCCGTCATCAGGCCGCCGTGAATCGATCGTAGCGCGCGCGGTGTTCCGGACTCATCGACGAGGACCAGCGTGGTCGAGCAATCGTCGCCTTCGACGACCATGTGCGCAGTCGGAACTGCGCCGTTGCGCGCCCGCCCGATCAAAGCTGCGAGCGCGAGCGGCGCGAGCGTTACCATCTTCGGATCGAGGCCTGCCTTGGCGAGCAAATCGATATGCTGTTGCAGATCGGTCTTGCGGACCATCGCAGCCATCACCAGCGAGTGGCCGTCGCGCTGCCCGACGCGCGAAAAGGCGACGGCGCCATTATCGACGGGAAACGGAAGATGCTCTTCGAGCGCAAACGGAACCACCTGATGCAGACGGCGTCCGTCCTTGAACGGCAATTCGAGCAGGCGCTTGGCGACCTGATCCGACGGCAGCGCCGAGATCACGATATCGATCTCGCCGGCCTCGACCGCGAGCCGCGACAGCGCGCCGCTCAGATCGGGCTCGTCGGGCGCGCGTTCCTTCTCGAACACGCCGGTGAGCTGAAAGGAATTCCAGGAGCGCTCCGCCGAGGCGGCGCGCACCCGATCTCCGATCAATTGCAGCGCGAGGATTCGTTGAGCCACGATATTTTATGCGATGCCGATCCCTATCATCCTAGTCTTCATTCCAGGTTGCGAGGGTGCCGGTGCCATTCTGTTCGCGATGAAAGGTCGCCGAAACGGTCTTGCGCGCGCCGGCGAAAATTCCCATTCCACGGATCGTGAAGAACTGGCTGCGCGTGGTGATGTCCTGCGTAAGGCGCGTGCCGATGGTGCCGACGCTTGGCAGATTGGCGACGTCGGTGACCTTTGTAAAGGGTTGGACCAGGCGCACCGCCATGATCTGTTCGACGATTTTCGGATCCTCCATCAATTCCGGCTCGAGCGATGCTAGCACCTGTGGCGAAGCAGTGTTGGCGTTTACCTGCAACTCGGGCATCACGGTAAGAAATGGCGCGATCCGGTTGTAAACCGCCTCGCTGACGCCGCGAACCATCCTGAGGTCGCCAAGGGTAGGCATCGGGCCGTTGCGGGGTTGGTAGGGTGGCCTCAGCGAAAGATAGTAGTTCGCTTCGGCGCCGCCCGGCGAATCCGTCTCGTCGGGATCGGTCCAATCGAGGATCGCGGGGACGAGATCGGGACTGACTCCGAGGATAGTGAACAGGCGCATGAGGCGCTGGACTGCGGCGGCGTTCGGCACGCCCTTGTTGGGATCGATGAGCGAGTTGATTGCCAGCTTGCGGGCTTCATCGACGACCGACAGGCTGACGACGCCGCCCTCGAGCGGCATCGGCGGGAAAGGCATCGCCCAGCGGTCGAGCAGCGAGTCGGCGGGCGATTCGGTCTGGGTTTGCGCGCGCGCATCTGCGGCGAGTAGCGCGATACCGACACTGATTCCCGAGCGCGCGAGATAGTAGGCGCGGAGTTCATTGGCCTGATTCGCCGCGGACACGTAGCCGAGACCCGCGGACATCGCGAAGTCCACCACCAGCATGGTCATCAGCGCGATGCCGAGCAGCACGGCGAGCAGCGCGATGCCGCGTTCGTTTTTTTTGAGCCGCGTCACCATTGCGTGATTCCCATCGGCACGGTGACCTGCGTCGCAAAATCCATCGTGCCGCCGCCGGTCGAGGCCATCTTGAGTTGCAGCGCGACCGCGATTGGCAACTGGCGGCCGCGCGGGAGGCTCGAGGAATCCCAGCTTTCGCTCCATCGCTGGCCGTCGAAGTACCGAATATGGAGCGAGAGCAGATTCTCCGCGATCGTGAAATAAACCGGGCGGCCCGGCGAAAACAGCAATCCGCTCTGCTGGGATCGTTGCAGCATGTACCAGCCGGTGTGCGCGGGATTGGGCACGATGTTGTAGCTGATTAGCGCTTCGGCGCTGCCGCCGGTGAGCGATCGTCCGTGTCCGGCGTCGAGCGTGCAGAGCGAAATCGTGTCGATCGGACCGTTGTTGCCGAAGCGGCCCAGGCCGATCACCAGCACATGACTCAATGCGACCGGCGTCTGCACCGCGCCGCGAATTTCATTGGTCATTTGCCAGAGCATCGAGCGTCCTTCGCGGTTCGCGTCGAGGCGGCCCTCGGCGTGGACCTTGCTGTGCGCGACGACGTTGAAGGAACTGGCGAGCATCGAGAGGATCAGGCCGAGCACGCCGATCGCGAGCATCATCTCGATCAGCGTGAATCCGCGGGACGTGGCGATGAGCCGGTTACGCGCGGATTTCATGGCTGGTTCTGAGCCTCGGGCGGCATCGGCGAATGCAAAAATTCGGTGAGCGAAAAGCTGCGCCCCAGTTTCGGCCCGTAGTACACGAACACCGTCACTTTGCGGACGTCGGGAAACATCCCGGACGCCGAGACGATTCGTTGCCACCGGTAGTTTCGATACTTGCCGGGAAAGAGCGATTCGAAGTTGCCGCTGGTTCGGCCGATAACCGGGAAGCGGTCGAATTCGGCTTGCGTGATGACGGTCTGCGCGAGCATCGCGGCTTGCGTCATGTCCTGCGAGCGAATGACGGATTGGAGTCCCTGATGCTGCAAGCTCAGCAGGCCCATCAGCGAGACGCCGAGGATCGCCATCGCGAACATCACTTCGATCAAGGTGAAGCCGGCAGCGCGATCGCGGCGCGCTTTCATCGATACATACCGCGCGGCATCACGTCGCCCCGCGCAATCACGACTTTGCCGGTGAGCGGCGTGAACATCAGGGTCATCACGTTGCCGGAGGAATCCTGGAGATGGACGATCGTCGCGTTCACGTACCCCTCCGGATAGAAATTGGTGGAGATGACGCCGCGCTTGACGGTGCCGATACCTTCGACGGTGACGTCGCGAATCTGGACCTCGGGCGGCAGTATGACAGGCCTGCCGGTGGGCGATTGGTCGGGCTGAAACACCGGGCGAATCGCGTAAGGATCGAGCCGCGCGACGGCATACGCATTCATGTCGAGATTAAAGGTCAAGCGCAGGACGACTTTGTGACCGGCGGCCTGGTCGTACATGAAGGTCGCCCGTCCCGCCAGGCGGCGGGCCTGGCTGCGCAGCGCGGCTTGCTTAAATCCGCCGAGATACGGCATCACCAGCGAGAGCATCAGGCCCATGATGAAGATGACGACGGCGAGTTCGAGCAGCGTGAAGCCGGGACTTGCAGATCGCGCCGACGAGCGCGCGCGCATGATGCGAGTGGTGTGCCGGGGTGAACGCGGCGAAAAAATCATAGCCTCGTCACGATCGACTGGCGTCTATGTCGTCGGCGCTTTCGGTCCCGTCCGGACCGTAGGATTTGAGTACGTACGCGCTGCCGTCGCTCTGATAGAAATAGGCGCCGCCCCACGGATCCTTGGTCATTCGCTCGATATAACCGCCGCTCTCGTAGTTGGCGGGAATGCGGCCGCTGGAGGGCGGAGTGACGAGGGCGCTCAGGCCCTGGTCGGTGCTCGGATAGGTGCCATTGTCGAGGTAGTAGCGATCGAGCGCGGTCTTGTACTCGGCGAGGTCGGCCTGGGCCTTGACGCGTTTGGCCTTGTCGGCGGCGCCGCGCAGACTCTGCACGACGATCGTCGCGAGCAACCCGAGGATCAGGATGACCACCATGATTTCAATCAGGGTGAAACCGTCCTGATTGTACCTGCGTGACTTCATCGCGAATCCTCCCCCTTGGTTGTTCATTGCATCAACTGATTGAGCTGGAAGATCGGCATCAGCACCGCCAGCATCATGAATACGATAACAGCCGCCATCGCGACGGTCATCAAGGGTTCCAGCACGGTGGTCATCTGGCTGAGCGAATGAGAGACCTCGCGCTCATAATTGTCGGCCACGCGCTCGAGCATCCGCTCGAGGTCGCCGGAGCGCTCGCCGACGCGAATCATCTCGATCAGCAGCGGCGGGAAGATCCCGCTGGCCGAGAGCGTCTGCCCCATGCCGCTGCCTTCGCGGATGCTTTCGCGGCTTTTTTCGATCGCGTCCTTGAGCAGCCCGTTGGTGACGACGCCTTTGACCGCGTTGAGCGCGGGCAATAACTGAACGCCGCTGGAGAGCAGCGTCGCGAGCGTGCGGGCGAAGCGCGCGCAGATGACGCGGATCACCGTCGGACCGATATACGGCAAGCGGAGGATCGCGGTGTCGTAAATTCTGCGTCCGCGCGGAGTCGCAAGGCCGGCTATGATCCCCGCCACGATCGCGATGATCAGCAACAGGATGGGCAGGTAGTAAGTGGTGAGTATCGCCGACAGCGATATCAGGATCTTGGTCGCAAGCGGCAGCGCGGCGTGCTGTTGCTCGAAGACGGTCGCCACTTGCGGTACCACGTAAGCCACCAGGAAGCCCATGATTGCGGTGCCGACGCACATCATGATGATCGGGTAGGTCAGCGCGCCGCGAACCTTGGTGACAAATTCAGATTGGCGCTCGCTGTACTCGGCGAGGCGATCGAGCACGGCTTCCAGCGCGGCGGCTTGTTCGCCCGCGCGGACCATCCCGATGTAGAGCTCGGAGAAGGTGTCGCGATGAGCCATCAGCGCGTCGGCCAGCGACGATCCTTCGCGGACGCGCTCCCGCACCTGGGACAGCATCCGCTTGGTCGCGGCGCGAGTCGATTGATCGCTAAGCACCCCGAGCGCATCGACCAGTTGCACGCCCGCGCCGAGCAGCGCGCTCAATTGGCGCGTGAGCAGCGCGAGTTCCGCCCCTGGCATCGGGCGGCGCCACAGCGAGGGGAACCATTCGCGGACCGCGGTCGCGCGTTCGGCGGCGCCGGCTTCCTCGTTCAGCACGGTGGGGAAAATTCCCGAGGCGCGGAGTTTGCCGCGCGCGGTGCGCGCGCTGTCGGCGTCGATTACGCCGCTGACGTTGTGGCCATCGCCGGCCAGTCCGCGGTATGCGAATACGGGCATCGTGAAAATTCGGCGCCAGAGCTAGCCGATGTCTTCCTGCGTGACCCGGAGCAACTCCTGGATCGAAGTCTCGCCGAGCAGCACGCGCGCCGCGCCGTCCTGGCGCAGCAGCTTCATGCCGCGCGCGGTGCAATGGCGCCGCAGCGTGGCCGCGTCGGCGTTTTTCATGACGAGCGCGCGAATCTCGTCGTCCATGATCATCAGTTCCTGGACCGCCATGCGGCCGCGATAGCCGGTGTTGCGGCAATTGCGGCATCCCTTGGGCCGGCTGACTTTGCCGGTCAGCGTTTCCGGCTTGAGCCCGATGCGCGCGAGTTCGTCCGCGCTGGGAATGTAGTGCTCGCGGCAGTCCGGACAGAGTTTGCGGATCAGCCGCTGCGCAAGCACGGCCAGGATCGACGACGACACCAGGAACGGCTCGATACCCATATCGACCAGTCGTGTGACCGCGCCGAACGAGTCGTTGGTGTGGAGCGTCGAAAAGACGAGATGGCCGGTCAAGGCGGCCTGAATCGCGATTTCAGCGGTTTCGCTGTCGCGGATTTCGCCGACCATGATGACGTCGGGATCCTGGCGCAGGATCGATCGCAAGCCGCTGGCGAAGGTGAGATCGATCTTCGGATTCACCTGCATCTGGCCGACGCCGCGGAGCTGATACTCGATCGGATCCTCGATCGTGATGATGTTTTTCTCGGGCGAATTGATGCGGCTAAGACACGCGTAAAGCGTGGTCGATTTGCCGGAACCGGTTGGACCGGTCGCCAGAATGATTCCGTGGCTCTGCCGAATCAGGCGATCGAGGCGGCTGAGATTGTCGCCCGAGAAGCCCAGTTGATCGAGGTTGATGTCAACTGCGGCCTGCGCCCGATCGAGGAGCCGCAGCACGATTCGCTCACCGAACGCGGTGGGGATCGATGACACGCGGATATCGATATCGCGGCCCGCGATGCGCAGCCTGATTCGGCCGTCCTGCGGGAGGCGCTTCTCGGCGATATTGAGACCGCCCATGACTTTCACGCGCGAGGTGATCGCAGGCTGAAAGCGCTTCGGCGGCGACAATACGTCGTAGAGCATCCCGTCCACGCGGAACCTGATGACGAGTTCCTTTTCGAAGACCTCGATATGAATGTCGCTGGCGCGATCCTTCACCGCTTGCGAGAGCACGCCGTTGACCAGCTTGATGATCGGCGCGGAGTCGTCGGACTCGAGGAGGTCGCGCGGCTCCTGCGCGAGTTCATTGGCGACGACGTCGAGCCGTTCTTCCTCGAGATCGATCATCAGGTCTTCGGCGGAGGTGGCCGACGCCTGATCGTAGGCGCGATTGGTGGCGTCGGCGATTACCTCGGCAGGCGCGATCACAGGCTGAATCTGCGCGCTGTACAGCAGGCGCAAATCGTCCAGCGGTTCGTAGTTCGCGGGATCGGCGATCGCGATCGTGACGGTGCCGTTGGCGCTCGAAAGCGGCAGCAGCCGGTTCTTCTTGGCGTAGTTGATCGGAATTTTGCGCACCAGCGCGAGGTCGAGCGCATGCTCGTCGATATGCGCTTGAAACGGCAGGCGATATTCCTGCGCGAGCGCGCGCGCCAGGCGCTGCGGCTCGAGCGCGCCCATCTCGACCAGCACGTCGGCGAGTTCCTGGCCGGGCTTCTTGCGCTGGCGAGCCTTGTCGAGGTCTTGCGGAGAGACCCACGATCGATCCAGCAGAATAGCCTCGAAGCTTTTGCGCGCAGTCGCCATTATGCGATTTTCATCGACTCCGGCGGGCGCCTCGAGGACGATACCGATTCAGTCATAAAGCTACAGAAGTTCCCCAGTTCGAACCAAATCTCCCCAGTCAGGCCACGACTCTCAATTAGACACGATGCTTGAAGCCCCTTGCAAGCACGCAAGCGCGATCGAGTCTCCCGCAGCTCCAGAATCAACCGGATCTAGTAGTGCACGGCTCCCGGCGTCAGCTGCGTGCCGTTGCCGATCGGACCCCCGCCGATTCCCATGCCAAGGCCGGTGTGCTGCTTGGGCGCCATCGTATGCTCGGCCGGCATCCATGAGACGAGTTTGCCATTGACAAACTTCAAATCGAGAAAGGTTCCCGAATCGCCGTCCTTGGCCGAGGTGTAGAGCAACTGCGCGGTCAGGTCATTGCTGTTCGGCTTGTAAGGATAACTCCAGACTTCGGTGTTGCCGGGCAGGTACTGCCGGATATCGGGCTCGCCGAATCTGCGATGCACGTCGGGCGAAGTCTCGCCGGCTTCCAGCGAATTCGACATGTGCGACGCCTTGAGGCGCGTGCCGGTCTGATACGCGAGACCGCATCCGCTCTGGCACAAGGCCAGCAGCGTCAGTGCGAGCATCGCGGGCAGGTAAAATCGATTCATCGGCGCGATTGTGTTGGCCCGATGCGCCGATGTCAACGCGTCCGGCGCACGGAACCAACTTCCACCACAGTATGCTATACAGCTAGCGATGTGTGAGCGAGGAGTCGCGGATGGCGCGTAAGCTGACATTGGTGAAAGGAGCGTCGCAGCGCGGAGCGCTGGTCTATGGCATGCGCCTGTTCGAGCAGACGGGTATCGCGGCCGTCGATGAAGCGCACGTCACGCTTGCCGATGGCAGTAGCGGGCGTGTAACGATGCATCTGATCGAGGGCACGCGGGCGCAAATCCGCCGCCAACTGATGCGCAGTATCGACGCGTTTTTCGAACTGCTCGACGAAAGCTGAAGTTCGCAAATACTAACATCCGCGGGAGTCGATCTGCGGGAGGGAAATGAAGTCATGGATTTGAAGTTCATCAAATATGAGAAGCGCAACCATATCGCGTACATCACGCTGAATCGCCCGGAGCGGATGAACGCGCTCCATCCGCCTTGCCATATCGAGATGGACGGCGTGTGGGACGACTTCATGGCCGACAAGGCAATGTGGGTCGCGATTATCACGGGCGCCGGCGAGAAGGCGTTTTCGGCGGGCAACGATTTGCGCTGGACCGCGGAGAATCGCGGGATCGTGACCGACGCGCTGCGCGGGAAGGGCGGCTTCGCCGGCATCACGGCGCGCTACGATATCACCAAGCCGATCATCGCGGCGGTCAACGGCTTCGCGCTCGGCGGAGGGTTCGAGATCGCGCTCGCATGCGATATTATTATCGCTGCCGAGCACGCGCGCTTCGGATTGCCCGAGCCGCGCGTCGGATTGATGGCGGGGGCTGGCGGAGTGCATCGCTTGCCGCGCCATATCCCGCTCAAAATCGCGATGGGCATGATGCTCACGGGCAAGCATGTCACGGCAGAGGAAGCTCATCGTTGGGGAGTCGTCAACGAAGTCGTTGCGATGAAAGATCTGATTCCGACGGCGGAACGATGGGCCAGCGAGATCATGGAATGCTCGCCGCTGTCGGTGCGGGCGTCGAAGGAAGCGGCGATGAACGGGCTTGGGATGACGACCGAGGCGGCAATCGCGAAGCATTACGATTTGTCTACGAAGCTGTTTCGATCGAAGGACGCGGTCGAAGGACCGTTGGCATTCTCCGAAAAACGCAAGCCGAACTGGACCGGCGAATGATCCAGTAAACGATGCCGGAGTCCGACCAACTGTGGCAGATGATCACTACGCTGGCGCTGCTGGCGGCGAGCGTCGGGTATCCGCCGGTCCAGGCCGGGGCGTTCTGGACGATGGTGGCATTTTACGGCGTGGTTTCGGTGTTGTTCGACGACGAGACGCCGCGCGGGATTCCGGGTATCGAAGAGATCTACGCATTGCGGCCGGAGTTCAGGGAGAACAAAAACTGAGTTTCCGGTTACGCGGAGCACTCGGCGAATTGAGTGATCAGTCGTGCAGCACCGCCGATCGGGTTGTGCTATGATGGTCAGTATAGGTGCAAAATGAGGAATGGCTCACTGATTCCCTCTCCGATTCTCGAAACGCTCCAGGAATCCGAAGGAACGCTGAACAGCGTGCTTTCCGAACTGGCCGAAGACAAGATCAAGGCAGATCCGAAGATTTCGCAGCGGAAACTGGCTGAGTATCTGGCCGATCAGATGGGCTATCGCGGCGCGAAAAACGTCGAGGCGTTGCTCGCAGCGCGCGAGCGCAGCGCCAAATCGAGCCGCGCGGTCGGTCTGACCAAGTAGGCTTTCTTGCAATGTGCTGGCCTCCGCCCGCACAGGACTCGCCATTGCTCCGCGGAGCGAACAATCTCGCGGAGCGAGGGATCCCATTGATGGTATTCCTCGCTCCGCGCATGATTTTTCGCGGATGAGTGATCTCGCCACTGCTTCATCACCAAGGCGAAGCCTGCCGTCCTATGCCACTCGGGTGACGGAACGAGAGGTAAAAGAAGCCGGGATCTTTCGACTCCGGCAGCCTCCGCTCAAGATGACGGATGAGGACCGGCGAGGCCTCCCCTCAAGATGACGGATTGGGCATTCGGTTCACGATGACGGGGGACCAGACCCGCTGTCGGTGTGTGAGCCCGTTTGTAGCTGAACGATTCGGCTTTTGACGTATGTGCCGGGGCGCTAGTCTTCGAGCAGTTTCTTGATCGTCTTCAGATCCTCGCGCACCTCGTTCAGCACGCGCCGCGCCGATCCGTCGAGCGCCGGAGCCTGATGCGCCGACGACGATTGCTGCGAGGCCTTCTGCGCCGCCGCGAGCATCTTCGATTTGCCGGCGAGCAACTCGTCGAGGCCGGCTTCCCTGATGTGCTTGTTGGCGCCCGCGATCGTGAACCCTTCGTCGTGCAGCAATCGCTTGATCAGGCGCAGCACTTGGAGGTCCCTCTCCTGGTAGAAGCGATGCTTGGTGCGGGTGTGCTTAGGCTTCAGAAACTGAAACTGAGTTTCCCAGAAGCGCAGCACGAAGGTCTCGACCCCGAGAATCTTGGCCGCTTCGCCGATCTTCAAACCGCGCTCGGGAGTTGCCGCGTTCGAGCCTGACGCAGGCGGCTGCGGGTTACGCCTCCGAACAGATGGATGGCGTGTTTTTCCAGTCATGATTTATTTTTCGTACCGTTGTTAACCCGGTCCTTCAAAACCTGGCTCGGCTTGAAGGTCAATACGCGGCGCGAAACGATCGTAATCGGCTGGCCGGTCTGCGGATTGCGACCCTTGCGCGCATGCTTTTGATTTACCACAAAGGTGCCGAAGCCGGAGACCTTGACTTTTTGGCCCTGGCGCAGCGAATCCCGGATAATCGCGAACACCGCATCGACGACTTCGCAGGCTTCCTTCTTCGAGGAACCTACACGCTCGTAGATCAGATCCACGAGATCTGCCTTGGTCATGCCCTGCGGCGTATGTTTCCCCACCCGCGTCAGGCACGCTCTACTGCCTCAACTCCGCCCCCAATCGCGCCTGCGCCTGCTCCACCAGCAGCGCATGAACGCGGTTGACCTCCTCATCTGTCAGCGTGCGATCCTTCGCCCGATATCGGCAAGCCAGCGCTATGCTCTTCCGTCCCGCCGCCACTGCGGTCCCCTCGTACACGTCGAAGACCTCGACGCTTTCCAGCAGTGACGAGCCGCACTCCCGAATGGTCCTGACTATCACATCCGCCGGGAAATTTCGATCCAGAACCAGCGCCAGATCGCGCCGTATCGCAGGAAATCTCGGTGGCGCCTCAATCGTTTTGCGCGGCCAGAAACCATAAGAAATGAGTTGCGCTAAGTCAAGTTCGAACAGCGCGCATGGGTCGTTCAAGTCGAGCCGCATCGCTTCCGCGGGATGCAATTCGCCGATTAGGCCGACCGCTTCGCCGTCGAGCATAACGATCGCTCCGCGTCCCGGATGAAGAAACGGCGCCTCGCCATCTGCGACCGGCCGGAATGCGACCCGCGACGCGATTCCAATCGCGTCGAGATAAGTTTCGAGCACGCCCTTCATCGAAAAGAAGCCCGCCTTCACTCCATGCTCGCCGATTGCCGCCAGCGCGTAGGTTCCGTAACTGATCGCGGCAAGCCGATTCTGCTCGAGCGGCAGATCGCCTTCCATCGCGAACGTCTTGCCGATTTCGAATGCGTGAAAACTGTTGGCCTCGCGATTCAGATTGAAACGTAGCGCGGTGACCAGACCGGCGGCGAGGCTGAGTCGCAGTTCGCTCAGTTCAGCCGAGAGCGGATTCGTCACCTTCACCGGCGCCGCGCTCGATTGCGCGCCGGGAAAACGCTGATTCTCGACCGGCGCGGTGAACGCGAGCGTCGTCGCCTCGGTGAGGCCGCAGCCGAGCATCACCTCGCGCGTGCCCTTGATAAACTCGCGCTCGGGATTGACGTTGGCGAGCTTCGCGATCCGCGCGGGCATCGCCGCCGGGATGTCCTCGAGGCCGCTGAGACGCGCGACTTCCTCGACCAGGTCGGCCTGTTCGTTCAGGTCGGAACGAAACGACGGCGGAATCACCGCGAGCGTCGATTTGCTGCGCGTCGTAACTTGCGCGCCGAGCGATTTGAGCCGGCTCTTCGCAGTCGCGGCCGGAGTCGCGACCCCCAGCAATGCTTCCATCGCGTTGAGATCGAGGATGATTTCGCGCGGCTCGGCTTTGCGCGGTTCGAAATCCGCGATGATCGAAGATTCGCGGCCGCCTGCGATTCTGCGAATCAGCTCGGCGACTCGAATCAGCGCGGCGACCTGCCCGGCGCGATCGATTCCGCGCTCGAAACGATAACTGGCTTCGCTGCGGAGTCCGAGGCGCCGCGCAGTCCGCGCGATCGTCATCGGCTCGAAGTACGCGCTCTCGAGCAGGATGGTCTCGGTCGCTTCGCCGACCTCGGAATTGAGGCCGCCCATCACGCCCGCGATCGCGAGCGGCTTCTCTGAATCGGCGATCAGCAAATCATCCGATTCGAGCGTGCGCGCGACGTTGTCCAGCGTCGTGAACGCGCGCGTAGCGCCCGCGCGTCGCACGACGATCCGGCCATCGGCGATTTTCGTCCAGTCGAAAGCGTGCAACGGCTGCCCAAGTTCGAGCATCACGTAATTGGTCGCATCGACGACGTTGTTGAGCGCGCGCATCCCACTGAGTTCGAGGCGGCGCCGCAGCCACGCGGGCGAGGGTCCGAGCTTGATATTTGACATCGCGAGCGCGGCGTAGCGCGGGCATAAATCGATCGCGTCGATCGTCACGGAAATCTGCGCGGCGTCGGGGGATGCGGGCGAATGCGTCGCGCGCAACTTCGGTGCGCGGAGCTTGACGCCGAACAGCGCCGACACTTCGCGCGCGAGTCCGAGGATCGAAAGACAATCGCCGCGATTCGGCGTGATCTCGACGTCCAGGATCGTGTCGTCCAGATGCAGATAGTTCGAGACGTCCGCGCCGATCGGAGCGTCGGCGCTGAGCGCGAGGATGCCGGCGTGATCCTGCGAGAGCCCGAGCTCACGCTCCGAACAGAGCATCCCTTCCGATTGCACGCCGCGAATCGTCGCCGCTTCCAGCGGCGGTTCCTTGCCAAGCCTCGCGCCGACCAGCGCGAGTGGGGCTACCATTCCGGCCTTCACATTGGGCGCGCCGCACACGACCTTGAATTTGCCTTTCTCGCCCGCGTCGACCTCGCAAAGATTCAAACGATCCGCGTTCGGATGCTTTTCGACGTGCAGCACCTTGGCCGCGAACACGCCGGCGAATCCGGGCGCGAGCCGCTCGATATTTTCGACCACCAGGCCCGCGAAACTTAAGCGCCGCGCGATTTCGTCCGCGCTCGCATCGAGGTTCACGAAATCCTTGAGCCAACTGAGCGGAAGCTTCATCGCGCGCCTCCACTCAAAGCCGGGAACTGCGCGAGGAATCTGAGATCGTTTTCAAAGAACAGCCGCATGTCATCGACGCCGAGCTTCAGCAATCCGGTGCGCTCGACGCCCATTCCAAAAGCGAAGCCCTGGTACTCGGCGGCGTCGTAGCCGACCGCGCGCAGCACGTTGGGATGAATCATTCCGCAGCCGAGCACTTCGGTCCATCCGGAATGCTTGCAGACGGGGCATCCAGCGCCGTCGCAGAGCAGGCAGTGGATGTCGAGTTCGGCGCTCGGTTCCGTGAACGGAAAATAGCTCGCGCGGAAGCGCACTGCGGCCGCGCCGAAAAACGCCTGCGCGAACTCGGTGAGCACGCCCTTCAGATGCGCCATCGTGACGCGCCCGATTTTATCGACCATGAAACCTTCGATCTGCGTGAACATCGGGGCCGCGCGCACGCTCAGATCGTCGCGCCGATAGCATTTGCCGGGACATACGATCGCAAGCGGCGGCCGGCGCTTTTCCATCACGCGAATCTGGCCGTTCGAGGTATGCGTGCGGAGCAGCATCCCGCCCTCGACGTAAAACGTATCTTGCATGTCGCGCGCCGGATGATGCTCCTTGAAGTTCAGCGCCTCGAAATTGTGGAAGTCGTCTTCGATATCCTGCGTCATCTCGACTTCGAAGCCGAGCGATTCGAAAATCTTAAGCATCTTCTCGAGGATGTCGGTCACCGGATGGATTCGCCCGCGCGCGATCCGCATGCCCGGCAGCGTCACGTCGTAGCGCTTTTCGTTGAGCGATTTCTCGAGCGTCGCCGCTTTCAGTTTCTCGCCGAGCGCCTCGACCCGCGCCTCGACTTCGCGCTTGATCTGATTGACGAGCTGCCCGATTGCGGGGCGCTCCTCGTTCGGCACCTCGCGCATCCGGCGCATGATTTCGGTGAGCTCGCCCGAGCGACCGAGCACGCGCACCCGGACCGCATCGACTTCCGCCTCGCCGGCGTCGTCGCCGAGTTCGGACATCGCGCGCCGCCTGATTTCCTCGAGTTGTTCCTTCATCGTAGTTCCCGCATCGTAGTTCCCGCATCAAAGTTCGTCGGTCCGAATTTTCTGCCACGGCTCTCTCGCGATCCGTTGCGCACAAAACAAAACACCATGTGGTGTTTACCACATGGTGTTTGGTGCGCAGTGCTTGAGCGGCGCGGCTCTATGCTGCTGCAGAGCCGAGCGCGCTTTTCGCGGCGCGCACCAGCTCGGTAAACAATCCGTCGCGCTCGATTGCGAGCGCCGCGAGCATCTTGCGATCGACATCGACGCCGGCCTTTTTGAGTCCGTCGATCAGCGCGCTGTACGAGATTCCGTTCTCCCGCGCGAGCGCGTTGATTCGCGCGATCCACAAGGCGCGGAACTCGCGCTTCTTCTGCTTGCGATCGCGATACGCGTAGGTGAGGCCCTTTTCGAGCGTCGAGCGGGCCTGCTTGTAAAGTTTGCGCCCGCCGACGAAGCCGGAGGCGAGTTTCAATTGTCGTTTGTGACGGCGGCGGCCTTGGGGTCCGCCTTTGACGCGAGGCATCGGAGTTTAGTCCTTCCTTGATTTTTGCCTTGATTGTATGTGCAAATCAGTGGCGATTGAGATCGTTCAGGCGTACGGCATCATCGCGCGAACTTTGGCGGCGTCGGCCTTGCCGAGAATCCCGGTCTTGCGGAGCCGCGCCTTCTGCTTCGGATCTTTGCTCGTAAACATATGCCGCGCGTACGCGTGCTTGAACTTGACCTTGCCCGACTTGCTGACGGTGAAGCGCTTGGCCGCGGTGCGGCTGGTTCTGATTTTCGGCATCGTCCCGCTAACTTCTCAACTCAAAAATTCTTGCGTTATCGCGGCGTCAACAGCACCGACATGCTACGCCCTTCCATTCGCGGCGTCCCTTCGGCCTGCGCGATATCCGTTACTTGCCCGATTATTCGCTCGATCAGCGCCCGTCCGAGTTCCGGATGAGTAATAGCACGGCCGCGGAACGAAACCGAAAGCTTAACACGATGCCCCTCCTCAACAAAACGCTTGATATGCTTCACTTTGAAGTCCACGTCGTGCTGCCCGGTCGCCGACCCCATCTTGACCTCTTTGATCATGGTGACGGTGTGCTTCTTCGAGTCGTGCGTTTTCTTCTTCTGCGCGTATCGATATTTGTCGAAATCCGTGACCCTGCAAACCGGCGGCACCGCCGTTGCCGATACTTCGACCAGATCGAGGCCGCGGCCTTCCGCAACTTTGATCGCGTCGCGCAACGGCAGGATTCCGACCTGGGTGCCGTCGGCATCGATTACGCGGACTTCTTGAGCGCGGATTTGGTTGTTCACGCGAATCGCGGGCTCTCGTGAGGGCGGGGTTCTGAAATCTCTTCGGATAAAGCACCTCCTCCGGCAAACGGCCGGATGATCCTTACTAAGCCGGAATCGGCTCCTTCTTCAATAGTTCGAGCAGATTTGCAAGCGGCATCGCGTTGCTCTTTTCGCCGCGCAACAACCGTAGCGATACCGATCGCTCGGCCGCTTCGCGCTCGCCGACGACGATCATGTACGGCACCTTGGCGATTTCGGCCTCGCGCACTTTGAATCCCAATTTTTCGTTGCGGATATCGGGATGCGCCCGGTATCCGTCGCGCTTCAGCAACTCGGCGATCTCTTTGGCGTAGTCCTCGACCTTTTCGCTGAGCGACAGCACGCGCACCTGCTCCGGCGCGAGCCAGAACGGCAGCACGCCGCCGGTATGCTCGATCAGCACGCCGATAAAGCGCTCGAGCGAACCGAGGATCGCGCGATGAATCATCACGGGACGCTCGGCGGCGCCACTGCTATTGATGTACGTCAGATCGAAGCGCTCGGGATTATTATAATCGAGCTGAATCGTCGCCACCTGCCATCGGCGCTTGAGCGCATCGGAAACGTAAATCTCGATCTTGGGCCCGTAAAACGCGCCCTCCTTGGGATTTATCTCGTATGCGATCTCGTTGCGGCTCATCGCGTTGCCGAGCTTGGCCTCGGTCATGCGCCACTGCTCTTCGGTGCCGAGATGCTGCTCGGGCATCGTCGCGAGCTTGAACTCGACGCGCTCGAAACCGAGGGCGCCGTACACGTCGCGCACCATCTGGAAATTGAGCGCGACCTCGTCTTCGATTTGATCTTCGCGGCAGAAAATATGCGCGTCGTCCTGCGAGAGCGATCGCACCCGCATCATGCCGTGCAGCGTGCCCGATCGCTCCGCGCGATGGAGCCGCGAGAACTCCGCAATCCGGAGCGGCAAATCGCGATACGAGCGCTTGTCGGCGCGATAAATAAAAGTATGCCCCGGGCAGTTCATCGGCTTCAGCGCGTACCCGTGATGCCATCCGTCGGGACCGGTATCGACGCTGGTCATCTCGCCCTCGGGGTCCGGCGAGATAAACATGTGCTCGCGGAAATTTTCCCAGTGCCCCGACGTATGCCACAGCTCGTTCTTGAACACTTGCGGCGTGACGACTTCGTCGAAGCCGTACCGATGATACAGCCGGCGAATGTAGTCGGTCAGTTCATTCAGGATGATCGTGCCCTTCGGCAGATAAAACGGCGAGCCCGGCGAAATCGGATCGAACAGGTAGAGCCCCATCTCGCGGCCGAGTTTCCGATGGTCGCGCTGGCGCGCAAGTTCGATCAGCCGCAGATGCTCGTCGAGCGCTTCCTTGGTCGCGAACGCGGTGCCGTAGATGCGCGAGAGCATCGCGTTATGCTCGTCGCCGCGCCAGTACGCGCCCGCGACGCTGGTCAGCTTGAATATCTTCAAATAGCGCGTCGAGGGGACGTGCGGCCCGCGGCAAAGATCCATCCAGTCGCCTTCGCGATAGATCGATACCGTGTCGTCGGGAATCCCCTGGATGATCTCGACCTTGTAGCTCTCGCCCATCGCGGTGAACTGGCGGATCGCATCTTCGCGCGCGATCTCGATTCGCTCGACCTTGAGATCGGCCTTAACTAGTTCGCGCATCTTCGCTTCGATCTTCGGCAGGTCCTCGACCGTGAACGGAGTCTTGGGCGCGAAATCGTAAAAAAAGCCGTCCTCGATCACCGGGCCAATCGTGACCTGGGTGCCGGGAAAAAGTTGTTGCACCGCCATCGCCATCAGGTGGGCCGTCGAGTGGCGAATCACGTCGAGCCCGTCGGGACTGTCCACCAGGATCGGCTCGACGACCGTGTCCTGCTCGATTTTGCGGGTGAGATCGACGACCTTGCCGTTGACGCGCGCGGCGACCAGGTCGCGTCCCGGGATATGCTTCAGCACGTCGCGCACGCTCGAGCCATGCGGCACGGCGCGGGATTCGCCGCTCACGGTGACGGTGACTTCGGAACTCATCAAGAGAAGATTGTAATCATTGCGGCGCGCGAAGCGAATTCAAACGCATCGGAGATCGCGAGGAGGCGCGAGCGGATTTCGTTGAGGAGCAAAAACGGCGGCACGACGCGCGAACCGATCGCCGGCCGAATCAAACTTTTGAGCGCTACTGGTAGGCACGGGCGGGATTGAACCGCCGACCTCTTCCGTGTCAAGGAAGCGCTCTCCCACTGAGCTACGTGCCTTCACGCGCGAGGTATTGAATTGGGTGTGTGCAAAGTTCGCAAGCAATTCCGCACGCTAACTCATCTGTCGCATCCGAGCAACCAACCCGCGCCGCCGGGCACTGGCTGAATTAAGCCACTCGATGCGGGAAATTAAGACACCGATTATTCGCGCGCGGGCGCGGGCGGCATCGGCTCCAACTTTTTCGCGCGTTCACGTTGCTGACTCCAGCGCAGATAAATTGTCGTCGCCGCGAACGAAGCCAGATCGGCTAACAAGACTGTGAATCCGGCTATGCTTTTGTCTAGAGCCAATAATCCTAGACCTCCGATCAACGCAATCGAGCACAGAATAAAACCATATCGCATACCCGCCTTTTGACTTGCGACATTAGAATCGATGACCGTTTTTTCAAGATATTGGCGATGATGCGCCTGAGCCTCGGCCATGGCGACAATTCGCTCAGCGCAGCCAGGGAATATTTCGTTGTACCGTCTTAGAACTTCGGGCGAGGGCAGGGGGGGCCGGAGAAAAAATCGAGTTGTGCACGGAAGCCTATGGCTGCGGTTTTGGGTGCCGCGACCGGAGTAGGCTGAACCTCATCAGGGTCAGCCACGATTGCTACGCGACCTTGCTATCAAACAAGTTGCGCTGCCTCATTTCTCTATCGGTATCATAGGCCCAAAACGCATCGCGAAGGTCTTGTCCTGTAATTCGCCAATCAGAATATGTGGCGCGCGCGTCGGCCTCCTCTGGAGTCCGGCTCACGTTGTAAAAATCCAATTGGCAAAATAGATCGAAGAGGCGAGCAATTCCTGATAGGAAGCTCGGAGAGGCAAAAAGAAACCCCGTCTGCACGTCTTTGGTTTCTCCCATACCCTAATTTATAAGGCGTCGAGAGAACGGCCGCAAGCCATATGCAGATTTGACTGAACCCTCTCGTTCTGCTCATCGAGGTTTGCTCACTTTTCCGCCCGGAATTACGCGCAATTTGAGCGGTTGGTATCCGGCTCTGAGCGTCGATTGCGGAGTCCGATCCGGCAACGGCGCGCGATGGCCGGTTTTGAAATGCAGAGTGGCCTATTTTGGTTTGAGCCGGGGGTCGTCGGTCGCGATGCATCGCGCAGCAAGCCAAGTCATGTACGCCGCTTGGTCAAGATACACACGCTTGCCGGTTGGAATGTTCCGATTGGCTTGCGATAGGTAAGATTGTCCCTTATCCTTCAACCGCTTCAGGGAAGTTTCGCATTTATCACGGGAATCGTAAGTACTAGATACTCGCCATTCTGACAAAGCGGTCTCCGTACACGAACGACCATTATACGCGCTGAAACAACTGTCCATTTGGGGCATCATCAGGGACCAGCCCACAAGCGCGAGTGCGGCAGCGTGGCCTCGTTTCATTTTTCTAACTTTATAGAGCTTGTCCACCGTCCGCAGAAACACGCGCGCCCATAAATCATGTTCGTCGCGCGTCCATTCTCCGCTCGCTGGTAATTTCCAGCCCTTGATGGCTTAGTTCAGCCAGTACCCGCCCGGTGGCGCGATCGGGCCCGCTGTGCGGATTGCCTTACAACAATGCGCCGCGGAAGGGTTCATCGCGCGGCGGCGGATACTGCAGCAGATTGATCGCCCACTTGCGGGCCTGCCGCAGCGCTTCTTCCGCGCGCTTGAAGATGCGCTCCCGATACATCACGCTCCAGACGTACGCGTCCACCGACGGCTCGTCTCCCAGCGTGACGTCCAGCATCCAGTCTTCGAGCTGCGGACCGCAGATCAGCAATCGCACTACGCGTCCGTGATCGATCACGATTCCGCGCGCCTCGCGCGGGATTCTGAACTCGTCCTTGATTCGCTTGATCACGTTCGGCGGGCAATGCTGCTCGGTCATCGCGACGTAAGCCCAGTCGCCCTGAGGCGGATTCGCCTCACGCGCGATGCGCAGATTATTGTCGGTCAGATCTTCCTTGGCGCGGTCCTGATCGTAATCGCGCGCGACCTGGTAAAAAGCCATCGCGACCGGCAACTGCGGCAACTCGGTCTCGGACTTGGCCTTCTTCGGGCGCTTGACGGTGGTTTCGACCCACCATCGATTTTCGACGGTCGGCTTTTGCGCCATCAGGCTGCCCGCCGCGATTTGCGCGAATTTCCGCGCGTGCTCGTCTTCGCTTTGCGCGACGCCGCGATCAGCATGCGCCGCCGGCGCGAGCGCGTCGCAGCACGCCGCGCCTCGACCGTCGCCGCGCGGCTCCGCGATCGCGAAACTGCCCTGCGCGCCGCGGTGCGAAGGCCCGTCACCATCCTGCGTGAAAAAATATCCGCCTTGCGCTCGGCGTCGGTCCAGAAAAGGTAATGGCCCATCTCATGGTAGATCATCTGGATCCAGAGCCGCTCGCTGAAGTAAACGCGGCCGCGTTTCCAGTTCTCCGGATGCACCAAATGGATGCGCCCGTCCTCGTAGGTGCGGCCCGCGGTTTTTCCCCAATCGATATACTCGAACCATTCGATACGCGGGCGCCGCACGTTGAAATACTTGCACAGCGCCGAGATCGCCCGGTTGAACATCGGGTTGCGATGGGCGCGAAAAAATTCGGCGAGATTGCGATCAATTTCGCGCCGGTGAACGAGAGGAGGAACGATCATCCGCACTAAATGGCGACCTCCGAGTGACGATGATCGGATGATACGGATGGGTCGTGGCGACAGTCAAACCGTACCATCAAAAGCCGCAAATATACCTGTGTTTTATGCCGTGACTCGCCTCGAAAATGCTGACAAATCGATACCTTAATCAGGTTGTCAGCCAAGCGCACCCGATTCCTTGAGCCGCGCGATTTCATCCCAGCTTAGCCCCGCTTCGAGTGCGACCTCCTCGGTATGCTGCCCCAATTCCGGAGCGCCGCGATGCGCCCGCGGTTCTGCGCCGCCGAACTCGATTGGACTGTTCACCACGCGGCATCCGGGAATCTGCGGATGCTCAACTTGGGCGAACGCGCCGATCGCGTGTGCCTGCGGATCGTCGAGCACCTCGGCGTCGGTGCGCACCGGCGCCCATATAAGATGATGCGCGTCGAAAATCGGCGCCCACTCATCCCAAGTTTTTGTCGCGACGACGCGATCGATCTCCGCCGTGAGCGCGGCACAATTTTCCGCGCGCGCCGATGAATCCTTGAAGCGCGCGTCATCAAACCACCTCGGTTGATCGAGCGCGCGGCAGAAGTCCGCCCAGAAACGATCGCTCTGCACCATCACGAAATAAATCCAGCGGTCGTCGGCGCATCGATATGAACTCCAGATCGGATTCACCCGCTCGGTGCGCGCTTCCGACCTGGGCGAGCGTCCGGTCATCAGTCCGACCGTGAGGTCCGATGCGTTCATCCAGAGTCCCATCGAATAGAGCGAGATCATCACCTCGCGCCCGCGTCCGCTGCGCTCGCGCCCGAGCAATGCCGCCGAGATTGCGCCGGCGAGTCCGAGCCCGACCGCATGATCGATCATCGCGGGACGCTGCGCGGGCGGCGGCTGCCCGGGTTCCGCGATCGTCGCCATCAAGCCGGAGCGCGCCCACGCGGCGGCGTAGTCGTAAGCGGGGCGGTTGCGATCGGGTCCGCGATGCCCATAGCCGTTGATCGACGCGTAGATCAGCCGCGGATTCCGCGCCGACAGCGTCGGGTAGTCGAGCTTCATCCGCTCGAGCGCATCGAGGCGAAGACTGGTGAGGAACACGTCGGCGCGCTCTATCAGTCTAAGCGCGAATGCGTGGCCCTCGGGACGGCGCAAATCCACCGCGACCGAGCGCTTGTTGCGATTGTCGAGTTCGAACGGCGGCCGGATTCGCGCATTCGGATCGCCCATCGTGCGGGTGACGAAACCGCGGATCGGATCGCCGGTTTTTGGATCCTCGAGCTTGACCACGTCGGCGCCCCAATCGCCCAGCACCGCGGTGGTCGAGGGACCCGCGACCCACATCGCAACTTCGACAACCTTGACGCCTTCGAGTGGCCGCTCCATCCGATTCGAGATCTCCTTCGCGCAGCTAGATCCGAATTGCTATCAGGAGTGCCCGCGTGAATGAAATGGCACTGCGAAGAGTTTCGAGCTTTCGCGAGAGGATCGCATCGCCGCGCAGCGAGTCGCTGCGATAGGGTTGCGACTTCGGATTGAAAGTCTGAATGCGGGATGAATCTAGCGGGGGCGGGTGGGGCGCCGCACGCGGCGCGGATCGCGCCGCCGCACTCGATTCACCGTCAGACGCTGCATCCGGCTCGCTTCCTTCAAGCGCAGCCGCATCGGCGTGCCGCCGCGGCCTTGCACCATTTCCGACAAGCGCCAGCGCAGCCCTTCGGCATTCATCCCGAGCGCGTCGCAGACGTTGTCGAACGACAGGGGACATCGCACGCCGGTGGTGAAGATCCAGTTCCACGCTTCCCGGAATGAACTGCGCTTGCGCAGACTCACCGAACCGCTGCACTCCTGCACGACGTTGATTGCGTCGGCGAGCACGGCAAGCATCAGGCGCTGCTCGCTCGAGAGCGCGCGCTTGCCGACCATTTCGAAGAACTGGCTGCGGAGGATTACGTCGGGAAACGGTCGCTGATCGGCGACTGGAGTTGAAGACCGCACCGTTTCCATCGCTCAAATACCTCTACTTACGCGCCAAGCTCGACTGTTCTTTGTTCTCGGCGGCACGCCAGTCCCTTTCAAAAGCTCAGCTAATATGATCCGTCACGCAAGCTAATCGAAACAGGATGAGAAAAATAGTGTGAAAGGCGGAAATTTGCAAACGATTCGGCGCGCTAAAAGCAGCAATAAAATGCCGATGACCGCAAATCTCTGAATTAGTCCAGCCGAGCGGCGCAGTCTGCCGTGTGCTTCGCTACCGAACTGCAAATTTCGCCGCGGCGGCCCGCCTTATCGATAAAGATCGGCGATCTGTTATTATTGGGCGTTGTCAATCGATGGCGATGCGGCGCGGCTACCTGTCGCGCGTATCGATTTCCAACCTCAATCGGTATCGATGCTGCTTAAACGTCGATGCTTAGGGGAGAACTACGATGGCTGATTTCTACGGCAAGGACACCTCGAAGTATCTGCGCAACCTGCGCCAAAACGCGCCCGATGCGTTCAAGGGATTTCTGGAATTCGACAAGGAAGTCTTCAAGGACGGCGCGATTCCCAGCAAGACCAAGGAACTGATGGCGATAACCGCCGCGCACGTCACGCAGTGCCCCTGGTGTATCGAGGCGCACGTCTCGCGCGCCAAGGAAAAAGGATGCACCGACCAGGAAATCGCGGAGGCGGTATGGGTCGCGGCTGCGATGCGCGCGGGCGCCGCGTTCAGCCATGGAGCGATCGCGATGGCGGTCGCGGACGAGCACAAGCACTAGCTGCTAAGTCCGCATCGCGCGGCTTCAAGAATCGGTGGCAATGGCAAGTACGCAACGGCACACAACGCAAGTATCGATAGGCGGGACCAAGGTCGGCGGCAACGCGCCGATCGTGGTGCAATCGATGTGCGCGACGCGCACGATCGACGTCGAGCAGACCGTCGCGCAGGCGCATCAGCTTGCGGCGGCGGGCGCTGGAATCGTGCGAATCGCGATGGACAGCGAGAAGGAAATTCCGGCGCTAAAGGAAATCCGCAAGCAGACCGGCGGTATCGTGCTGTCGGTCGATTTGCAGGAGAACTACAAGATTGCCGATCGCGTCGCGCCGCACGTGGACAAGATTCGCTACAACCCGGGCCATCTCCATCATATCGAGAAGTCGAAAACGATCGAGCAGAAAGTGAAATGGCTGGTGGAGGTGGCGCGCGGCAATAACGTCGCGATACGAATCGGCGTCAATTGCGGATCGGTCGCGCCGGCGTTCCTCAAAAAATATCCCGGCGACCAGCTCAAGGCGATCGTCGAGTCGGCGGCGTATCACTGCGACCTGATGGACGAACTGGGCTTCACCAATTTCGTGGTGTCCCTGAAGGACTCCGATCCCGCCAAGGTGATGGACGCGAATCGGCGTTTCTCGAAGCGCCGACCCGACGTGCCGATTCATCTCGGCGTCACCGAAGCCGGCTTGCCGCCTGACGGAATCATCAAGACGCGGATCGCGTTCGAGAAGCTGCTCGCGCAGGGCATCGGCGACACGATTCGCGTTTCACTGACGCTGCCGAACGATCGCAAGCACGAAGAAGTGCTCGTCGGTCACAAGATCATCGAGGATGTCGTGGCGGGACGATTTATCTCGGTGCCGGATTTCGGCACTGGCCTGAATATCATCTCGTGTCCCTCGTGCTCGCGCGTCGAGAACGAAAAGTTCGTCGAGCTGGCGCAGCAGGTGAAGGAAATGTCCGCCTACGCGGCGAAGTACAAGATCACGATCGCGGTGATGGGATGCCGCGTGAATGGGCCCGGCGAGACCGACGACGCGGACCTCGGGCTCTGGTGCGGACCGACCACTGTGAACCTCAAGAAAAAGGATCGCAAGGTCGGATATTTCGGCTACGACGAAGTGCTGCCGAAGTTGCGCGTCGAACTGGACCGGCTGATCGCGGAGCGGTCCGCGTCGATGAACTGACTATCTTAGCGCCGCGATCGCGCACCGCGCGCGATACGCGCTATTTGTCGGTGCGCAACTCGACCGTATTGCCGTCGGGATCGGTCACCCAAAGTTGGCGCCCCGCGCCCATGTTCGACGGCGCCTCGAGAAACTCGATTCCCATCTCATTCAGCGCGCGCTTGGTCTCGTCGAAATCTTCGACGTCGAAAGCAACGTGCGCGCCGAGCGGATCGGGCTTACTGCCGCGCGCTTCGCTCGAGATGATGTGCAAGGCATTGTTGCCGACGCCGTACCATGCGCCGCCGATCCCGAAATCGGGGCGAGGCAGCCGCTTCAGCCCGATAACCTTTTCATAGAACTCGGTCGCCTTCTCGACGTTGGTCACGCGGAACGCCGCGTGATTGAAACCCTTGGTCTTTACCATTTCGATTGCTCCTCCGCGGAGTTTTCAATGCAACTGAGGCTAATTCGATATCTAGCACGAGGCCGAGCCGATGCGACATGGCGCGCACGGCCGTCATCGCTGCTGCTCTCCTCCGTCACTTTTTGTCACTTCTGAGCGAAGCGAAGAATCCCGGATCCTTTGCTCTCGCTGTCTGCACCCTCGCCCGCCTCTCTATCGTAGAGCGATTCGGCCCTTCGGCCCGAAGTCGGCTTCGCGGCTGACGCGCTTCGGCGCGCCTCTCCCGCAACAAAGCGGGCGAGGCAAAGAACAGGCGCGATCTCGCCAGCCAACGCGATCCTGCTACCGGAATCATGGGAGCCTGAGCTGAGCGATCCTCCAAGATAGCCCGTTCTCAATCGAATGCGCTCTCGCCCGTGATGTCGCGTCCGAGGATCAGCGTGTGCACGTCGAAAGTTCCTTCGTAAGTGTTCACCGTTTCGAGATTCAGCATGTGCCGGATGACGGGATACTCGTTCACGATACCGTTGGCGCCCAGCATGTCGCGGGCATCGCGCGCGATCTTGAGCGCCTCATTCACGTTGTTGCGCTTGGCGAACGAGACGTGCTCCGGGCGCATCTTGCCCTGGTCCTTCAGATGGGCGAGCCGCAGGCAAATCATCTGCGCCTTGGTGATCTCGGTGAGCATCTTGACGAGCTTGGCCTGCACCAATTGATAGCCCGCCAGCGGACGGGAAAATTGTTTGCGCGACTTGGTGTAATCGAGCGCGCACTGGTAGCACGATCGCGCCGCGCCGATCGCGCCCCACGCGATTCCGTAGCGCGCCTGCGTGAGGCATCCGAGCGGGCCCTTGAGTCCGCGCGCCGCCGGCAGATGAGCCGTGCTGGGGATTCGCACGTCCTCGAAAATCAGCTCCGACGTGATCGACGCGCGCATCGAGAACTTGCCGTGGATATCGCGTGTCGAAAATCCCGGCGTGCCCTTCTCGACTACAAATCCCGTGATGCCTTCCTCGACCTTGGCCCACACGATCGCGATATCGGCAATCGAGCCGTTGGTGATCCAGCGCTTGGCGCCGTTCAAGATCCATCCGTCGCCGTCGCGGCGCGCGCGGGTTTCCATCCCGCCGGGGTCGGAGCCGTGGTCGGGCTCGGTCAAGCCGAAGCATCCGATCAATTTTCCTTTGGCCATCTCCGGCAGGTAGCGCAACTTTTGCTCTTCGGTGCCGTTGGCGTAGATCGCGTACATCGAGAGCGCGCTCTGGACGGACGCGAAGGAGCGCAAGCCGGAGTCGCCGGCCTCGAGTTCCTGCATGATCAATCCATAAGCAACGTTGTTCATTCCGGCGCATCCGTAGCCCTTCAAATTGGCGCCGAACATGCCGAGCTCGGCCATTTGCGGGATGAGATGCATCGGAAATTTTTCGTCGGCGAAGGCGCGCTCGATGATGGGCAGGATTTCGCGCTGGACGAAGCGCTTGGCGGTGTCGCGCGCCATCTTCTCTTCGCCGGTGAGTAAATCGTCCAGATGAAAGAAGTCGAGGTCTCTTAACAAATCCGCCATGTTAGCTCCGTGTCAAATCTTAAGACTGTTTTACTTTTCAAAGTTTGATAAATCGCGATTATATCGACGTTATGTCGGCAGTTATCTAGGTGACTGGGAAATGCTATTTAGTCTTGCATGCTCTTGACCTACGACGGCGGGTTCCGCACCCTTTTACAAGGCATGGAAACTCCGTTGTCGCGCATTGTTTGCCTCGTCCTTGAGTATCACGTAGCCTTATACATGAAGTAACCCTATGCATATTGAAACGCTGAAAGTTTTTTGCGACATAATCGAAAGCGGAAGCTTTTCTTATGCCGCGTCACAAAACTTCGTAACCCAGTCGGCGGTCAGCCAGCAGGTCCGGAGCCTGGAAGAGAAATATGACTGCCGATTGATAGAACGCGGTCGCGCCGGAGTCAAACCAACTCCTGCCGGCCAGATTCTCTACACCGCCAGCAAGGAAATCGTACGCCGCTTCCTCGAGCTTGAGAACCGCCTGCGCGAAATCGGCTCGGTCGTGGCCGGCTCGATTCGCGTCGGCACGGTTTACAGCGTCGGTCTGCACGAGCTGCCGCCTTACCTGTCGGAATTTCTGCGCAGCTACCCTGCGGTCAACGTACATCTCGAGTATCTGCGATCGAACAAGATCTACGACGATCTGATCGAAGGCAAAGTGGACTTGGGCGTCGTGGCGTATCCATCGAAGCGGAGCCAGGTGGTATCGGTACCGTTTCGGCACGACGAACTCGTGCTCGCGGTTCCGCCCGACAATCCGCTCGGCAAGAGCACCAAGGTCAATGTCGGGCAACTTCAGGGCGAGAAGTTCGTCGGCTACGAGCGCGACATCCCGACCCGCAAGGCGTCGGACAAGATCCTGCGCGAGCACGGCGTCCGACCGAACTACGTGCTCGAGTTCGACAATATCGAAACGATCAAACGCGCGGTCGAGATCGGGCTCGGATGCGCGATCGTGCCGCGGATGACGGTCGAGAACGAGGTGGCTCGCGGAACGCTCAGGATGCTCGAGTTCCAGGAGGGTACGTTCCTCCGGCCGCTCGCAATCATCTATAAGCGCGGGCGCGAACTGTCGCCGGCCGTGCGCAAGTTTATCGAAGTACTCACCACCAGCACGCTGGTGCCGCGCGCGCGTGGCGAGAAAACCGACGGCAAGGCCGAGCGCGCGACTCGCGCCGAGCGAGCCGATCGTCACGCCGAAGTAAATTCCGAGCGGCTCGAGAAATCAGCGTAGCGGAACCCCAGTTTTCGAAAAACGAACGGCCGGGTGCTGATGCCCCGGCCGTTTTCTTTTTTGGGAGTATCGTCGCGCGACCGCGATCTAGGGTCATAGCGGCGGGCGCTGAAAGCCGCCCAGAGCGCCCTCGGCAGCTTTGGCGATCGCCAATACGGTCTCCTCGCCGAATGCACGCCCGACGATCTGGATGCCGATCGGCAGGCCGTCGCGATCCTTGCCGGCTGGAACTACCGCGCCCGGCAATCCCGCGCAATTGACCCACAGCGCCGGCCAGTTCGCCGCATACAGCGAGAAATTCTTGCCGTCGATATCGACCTCGAACGCGCCGTGCTTGAATGCGGTCACGCAGAACGCAGGCCCGAGGATAATCGGATACTGCTCCATAAATTCCGCGAGCTTCACCCGCCATGCGTCGCGCGCCATCGCGATCTTGAAAAACTCCGCCGCCGATTTTCCCGGCAGCGCGATCATCTGATTGCGGAAGCGCTCGCGCGCCAGATGCAGATGCTCTTTGAGCGCCTCGAGGCCAAGCTGATTGCCGTCGGCCATCGCGTATTGCGGCCACAGTTCGGCGCCCTCCGCCACCGGCGGCGTCACGTCGTCCACCGGGATGCCCAGGTTTTGCAGTTCCTTGCCGGCGCGCTCGATCGCACTGCGAATGTCCTTCGCGACCGGCGTCAGGCTGGTGCCGGTGAAGATCGCGCATCGCACTTTTTTCAGATCGACGCTCTCCGGATGCACGTCCGCCGACGGCACGGTGTACACGGCGGCATGATGCGGCCCCTTCAGGATGTTGTACGAGAGCGTGAGATCATCGACGAAGCGCGCCATCGGACCAATCGTAGCCATGTGCGCAATTGGCGGCGGCGCACCGCCGGGTCCCGGCGGCATGTGACCGGTGCCGGGAATCGTTCCCCAGGTCGGCTTCAGTCCGACGGTGCCGCAGAAGTGCGATGGGATTCGAATCGAGCCGCCGTAGTCGGAACCGAGTCCAAGCGGCGACATCCCGACTGCGAGTGCAGCCGCTTCGCCGCCGCTCGATCCGCCGGGAACGCGATCGCGATTCCACGGATTGTTGGTGGCGCCGAAGACCGGATTGTCGCAGTCATAGTCCATCGCCATCTCGGGCAGATTCGTTTTCGCGATCACGATCGCGCCGGCCGCGCGCAGCCGCGCAACCGTTGGCGCGTCGGCGTCCGGCACGTAATGCTCGAAAATTTTCATGCCGTCGGTCGAGCGCACGCCTTCGGTCATCACGGAATCCTTGATCGAGATCGGCAGCCCTTCGAGCGGACGCGCATTCTTGCCCGCGAGTCGGCGATCGGCCTCTTCGGCCTCACGCCCGCCGCGTTCCTCGACCAGCGTGACGACCGCGTTCAGGCCGTGATTTACCGATTCGATTCGCTCGATGAAGGCCGAGACCATTTCAACTGAAGAGACCTCGCGCGCACGCAGCATCGCGGCGAGTTGATGAGCCGGGGCGAAAAATAGATCGTCCGAAAAAGCCATTTTTGCACCTCGCATGTCCAACCGGAATTATGGGGTTGAAGACGATGCTGAGGGAATATCATCGCGCACGTTTCATTGCACGCACTCCGGACTCGAGAGCGTGATCGCAAGGAAAAAGCGCCTCCTGGATGCTATGCTGATAGCGATGCCGCGATGAGCGCCGCAAAAAATTGTCTGAGCGAAAGAGGCGCGAAAGATCATGACCAACCGAAACTCTTCTTAAGCGTATCTCGATCGATCCGAAAATCTGTTTTGGGAAGCCATGCATCCGTGGCCATCAAATTTGGGTGTCGCTCGTTCTCGATTTCCTCGCGAACGGAGATACAGCCGCTGAGATTCTTGAAAACTACCCGCAACTCGAGGAAGCCGACATCATGGCGTGCATCGCTTACGGCGCCGAGATGGCGCGGGAACGTTTCGTTGAAATCCCAATCGCAGCCAAACCTTGAAAATCAAACTCGACGAAAATCTTGGCAAGCGCTGCGCTGAACTTAATAGTTCTCGATAAGGCACCCTCCTTCGCGATCGTTAGCTGCCTTTTTTCCGTCATTCCGAGCGAAGGCTGCTCCCCTCCGTCATCCTGAGCGAAGGCTGCCGGAGTCGAAGGATCTCGATCGAGCTTTACGAATATTCGACCAGCCAGAGCGATCCAACACTCACCGATCCGATTCCACTTTTGTTATTCTGAGCGAAGCGAAGAATCCCGGATCTGTTTTCTGGCTTTTGTCATGTGCCGACTGCACCCTCACCCTACCTCGTCGCGAGGCGACTCGGCTTCCTCTCCCGCAACAAAGCGGGCGAGGTATAAGAGGGCAGTCTCTGCTCGGGATGATCGACGAGGAGGTAGCGCCGCTCAGCTACCGTACCGCAGCCTGAGGTCGCCTCACTTCAGCGCGGCGCGAATACGATCGCGATCGAAGCCTGCGATCATCTCCTTGCCCGCGATCACGATCGGACGCTTGATGAGATTTGGCTCTTTCGCCATCAGCTTGATGGTCTCGGCCTGCGTGAGGGTCTTGCCCGCAAGACCCATCGCCTTGAACGCCGGACTTTTGGCATTCAGAAAGTCGCGCGGATCGCGGCCGGCGAACAGTTGCTGCAACTCGTACGCGCTGAATGGCGACTTCGCGTAATCGCGATCGTCTGAATCGACGCCAAGCTCGTTGCGCAAGAAACTTCTTGCGTTGCGGCAGGTGGTTCAGGTGGATTTCCAAAGCAGGCGAACTTTCTTCATTGGCAAATCTCCGTGATGGATACGCGCGGGCGGATCGGCCACCCGCGCTTCACATTCTTACTGCTCGAGCGCTCGCGTCACTCGATACTGGTGCTCGGCAAATTCGCCGGACCTGCGCCGCGATCGAACGGCGCGCCCGCGTTCGACGATTGCGGCGCGCTCGGCGGTATCGGTGCGATCGGCGCGACGCTGCGCGAGCTATTGCTCGCCGTCGCAGGAGTGTACGGCGGGGTCGTCGCGGCGGTCGCCTCCGGCGGAGTCCCAGTCGGCCCGCTGAAGTTGAGCGGCTGCTGACCCGCGAGCATCTGCGGCGTCACCACGTAGTCGCCGCCGAGCGCGCTGCGCCAGACGCCGTTCGCCGCCTGCTCGTTGCCGGCAGTTACGACGTATGCGAGCCCGCCGACCACGCTTCCCACGACGGCGTACGTCAGCTTCGCCGGCACATACAGGATATTCACCAGCAGCGCGCCGACTCCGTACCCTGCGCCGGGCCAGTTCACGCCGCCCTGCTCGGGTTGCGGCACCTGCTGCGTCGGCGCCGGCGCTCCGACGTTCTGCGCGCCGGCCAGGCCGGTCATCGGGCCGGCCGGCATCGCGAGTATCAAGAGCGCGAGCAGCGCCGCGATTGCGAAATTTTTCTTCCTCATGATTTCCTCCACCACCTCGTACAAATTAAAAATCGTCACTCCGTTTTCACGACCACGTCGGACGGCAGCAGCGCCATCAGATGCTTAAACGCGCGGTCCAGGTACTCCGCGCTTTTGGATTCGAGCGTCAGCTTGACGCGATATTCGGGGTCGCCGATGCGCGGATACGAGCCGAGCATCAGCTCAGGGAAGTTGCGCACGCAATCGTTCAGATGCTCCGCGAGATTGCCTTCGCCGGTGCTGGTGTAGATCGCGCGCATGAAATACGGATCGGTCGCGAAGCGGCTTCTGAGCGCGAGCAGCTTGGCTTCGAACAGTTGCGGAATTCCCGGCAGCACGTACACGTTTTCGATCTGCACGGTCGGAAAGCGGATATCGCCGCCATCATTCAGGATCGCGCCGTCGGGCACCTCGGCCATCTTGAGGCCGGCCTCGAGCGAGCGTTCCCTGAAATGCTCGCGGATCAGATTTTCGAGTTTGGGATGCATCACGAGCGGACGCCCGAACGCCCGCGCGACGCCTTCCATCGTCAGGTCGTCGTGCGTGGGGCCGACTCCGCCCGAGGTAATCACGAAGTCGAAGCGGCTCGCGCAGTAGGAAACTTCTTCGGCGATAATTGCGATGTCGTCGGGGATGGTTGCGATACGCGCGAGCGCGACGCCCATTTTGCGGAACTCGCGCGCCGCGAAGAACGCGTTCGAATCCTGCACCTTGCCTGAGAGGATTTCGTTGCCCACCACCACCAGCGCGCAGTTGCGTTCTCCCATCTCGATTGCCTGCCTCGCGCGACCGCCTCGACCGGGATTATCGCAAGCGCACGCTGCTCACAGCAAGCCCGCTACGAGGGGCATCCGAAGTCAGCGCGGACTTCGATCTGGCGCCATTTGCGGCGCGGGCACATGGCCTTGAATCTCTGCTATTATGCGGAGGCGGATCGTTTCCTGCCTGTGGAGATCTACCGATGACCACCAATCGAATCGAAATCAATCCGAAGGTGATGATGGGTAAGCCAGTTATCAAAGGCACTCGCATCACGGTGGAGCTGATTCTGTCCAAGCTATCGGAAGGCGCCACGGCCGAAGAATTGATCGAGGAACATCCACACCTGGTTAAGGAAGACATTCGCGCCGCGATTGCTTACGGCGCGGCAAGTGTCGCGCATGAGGAAATTGTCTTCCTTTCGCCGCAACAGAATTCAGCAAAATCCTGAGCGTGAGATTCGTCGCCGACGAGAGTTGCGCGGCGCAGATCGTCGAGGCTTTGCGCATCGCGGGTCACGACGTCCTCGCGATCAGCGAAGTCATGCAGGGCGCCGAAGACGAGGCGGTCATTCAGGCCGCAACCAATGACGACCGGGTGCTTCTGACCGAAGATAATGACTTTGGAAAGCTCGTGTATGCGCGCCATCGGAAGAATGCGGGCGTGGTACTGATTAGATTCCCGAATCAAGTCCGCGCCCAGAAACCGAGGGCTGTTCTCGAGCTTGTCGCGCTGCGCGGAGATCGACTGCGTGGAAATTTCTCGGTGCTACAACCCGGCCGCGTTCGGATTGGAAAAAGTCCGTAGAACCTTGAGCACCAGCCCGCAAGCCCGCTACGAAGGGCCGGCGTCGTCGATGTCGGGCGCCTTGTTCTCGATAAATTCCTTCAGGCGACTTTTGAGCCGCGTCTCGATCTGACGGACGCGTTCGCGGCTGATACCGAAACGCGCGCCGATTTCCTGCAGCGTTTCCGGGTCCTCGGCCAGCAGCCGCGCCTTGAAAATTTCGAGTTCCTTGCCTTCCAGCGTCGCCGCGAACTGCTCGACCTGCTTATGGGCGAAATTCCGCCACTCGCGATCGGCCAGTCCCTCTTCGGGATTGAGCTCCGAGTCGGGAATCACGTCGAGCAGCCTTGTATCGTCGCTGTTGCCGGTCGGTTGATCGAGCGACACCTCGCTCTGCCCCATCCGCTCCTGCATCTCGCGCACTTCGCTTTCCTTCACGCCCATCCGATGAGCCAGCAGCAGCGGTTGCGGCGAAAATCCCTGCGCCTCGAGCCGTTCGGTTTCCTTGCGCAGGTTGAAGAACAGCTTGCGCTGCGCCTGCGTGGTGCCGATTTTCACGAGCCGCCAATTATTGATCAGGTAGCGATAAATGTACGCGCGCACCCACCACACCGCGTAGGACGGAAAGCGGATGCCGTGCTCCGGATCGAAATTCTTGACCGCCTCCATCAGGCCGACGTTGCCCTCCTGGATAAGATCGAGCACGTTGCGCGTCGCGCGCGCGAATTCGTACGCGATCTTCACCACCAGCCTGAGATTCGCGGTGACCAGCCGATACGCGTCGGCGGGATCCTTGTGCTCGACGTAGCGCCGGGCGATTTCGGACTCCTGTTCGCGGGTCAGCAGCGGGAAGCGCCGAATCTCGGACAGATAACGGTTCAGCGGATCGATCGGTACCAGCGCGCCGCGTTCGTCAGCGTCGCTCGATGGCGGCGGGAGCGAGGTGGGGGCGCTTTCGCGGGCGTCGGCGGTATCGGCGAGTTCGAGCGGACGAAAATTCGGTTCGATTACTTCGTCGGCGGCGCGATCCGCGGATGCGTCTGGCGCGGAGCTGACTTCGTCTCGCTCGGGCTGCTGCGGTTCGAGCACCGTCCGGCGGCGGCGTCCGCGCCGAACTTTGTGCTTCGCGCTCGCGCTGGCCTTGGGAGTTTTCGGCTTGCCAGTTTTGCGGGGCATCGTCTTCGGCTGAAGTACTACGGCGGATCGAAACCGCGTCGGGTCAGAGAAGATTTTGCACGCGACGGTGAAGCGGTCCGACTGCCAGCCCGATCGACCGGATTGACCGCCTTGCTTCGGCAGCCCGCTATTCCTCGGGCTTTTCGATTGTGACTTTGCCCGCTGCGATTTCGCGGAGCGCGGTCACGACTTCCTTGTTGTCCGACTCGACCAGTGGCCGCGCACCCTTCAGCAATTGCTTGGCGCGGCGCGCCCCGCCGAGCACTAGCTCGAAACGATTGGGGATATGTTCGAGGCAATCCTCGACTGTAATTCGTGCCATTGGTATCGATTGTCCAGCCCGCGGCGGGTCTTGTCAACGCGCCTCGGTGGCGCATACTGGCGGCGACTTCGCGAACCAGCCTGATGATTAACGGCCGAATGACTTCCGCAGATAAAATCGAAGAAAACGGGTTGCCCTCAGTTTGATCGTGATTCTAACGAAACGAGAGGCGCGGGTACTCAAGGATGACCGATTCATGATGAATGCCGGCGACACATCCGCACGCAAATGCTCAATCCGCGGCGCGATCGGTGCGATTTCCTTGGCGATAGCGATGCTCGCGACAGCGGCGACGCCGCCGCATGCGATCGCGGGCGAGGCGAGTTCCGTGCTCCGTGGCAATCATCCCGACGAGGCGGCCGAGCTGGCGCAGGAGGGCAATGCCCCCGCCTCGCGGCAGCTTACGATGCATCTGATGCTCGCGTTGAATCATCGCGGCGAGCTCGAACGGCTGCTCTTGGAGCAGCAGAATCCGTCGTCGCCGGAGTACCGACGTTGGCTCAGGCCGGATGAATTCACACGCCGCTTCGGACCTACCGCCGCTCAAATCGAAAAGGTGAGCCGATGGCTCCGCAGCAGTGGTTTTACGGTCGAATCGGCGAGCGCGGCGACCCGCACGATTACTTTCACCGGCAAGGTTGCCCAGGCCGAGCAGGCATTCGGCGTGAAGATCGCGGCGACCGCGGACGGCGCTACCTTCGCCAATACGACTGACCCCGCGATTCCGGCGGACCTGGCGCCGATGATCGATTCGATCCAGGGCCTCGACAACACGCTGCATGCGGCTCCGCAGATGCATCGCAGGCGCTCCGACGCGCCGGTCTCGAGCGCGGGCGCTCCCAACGCGATCGTCAACGGGCAGGGACCGGCGTTCGGGCCCGCCGATCAGTACACCTTCTATAACCAGACTCCGCTGCTCGACTCGGGTATCGACGGCAGCGGCGCGGACTGTATCGCGCTGGTCGAGGATTCGAACTTCGACACGCCGAGCCTCGCCGCGTTCAACTCGCAGTTCGAATTGCCTGCTTTCAACGGCGGCAACTTTGCGAGAACGTTCCCCACCACCGATCCAGGCGTCAACGGCGACGCAATCGAAGCGATCGTGGATATAAACTACGCGCACGCGACCGCGCCGGGCACGCCAATCAAGGCTTATATCGGCAATCAAAGCAATTCGACTACGGCGCTCGGAATCCTCGACGCGCTGGTAAAAGCGGTGAAGGACAATAGCTGCGGCGCGATCTCGATCAGCTTCGGCGTTTGCGGCGGCAGCAAAAAATTCTATCGGGCGCTCGACGGAGTTTTCGCCCAGGCCAATTCGCAAGGACAATCGGTGTTCGTCGCGTCGGGCGACACCGGCTCGGCGGGACTGGTATTCAACAAGCGAACGCATGCTTGCGACCCCAGTGCGAAGCCGAGCGTGACCGAGATTGCGGCATCGCCACACGTCAGTTCGATCGGCGGGACGCAGTTCAGCGCCAACTTCGACGGCAGCGGCAACGATGTCGGCTTCGTCGCGGAGGGCGTGTGGAACGATTCCGCGGGCGCGAGCGGCGGCGGCAAGAGCAAGGTATTCAAAAAGCCCGCGTTTCAGCAGGGAGTGACTCCCAAAAAAGACAAGAAGCGCGATATCCCGGATATTTCGATCGCGGCGAGTCCCGACACGCCCGGATATTTCTTCGGTGAATCGGGCGCGGTCAATTGCTGTGTCGGCGGCACCAGCGTGAGCACGCCGATCTGGGCGGCGATCGCGCAGTTGATCGCGCAATCGAAGTCGGCGGGCCGCGTCGGCAATATCAATTCGCGCCTGTACCAACTCGGCGCGAGCGGCAGTGCTGCGATTCGCGATGTCACTGCGGGCAACAATCACTTCGGCAGCGCGGCCGGTTTCAATGCCGGCCCGGGCTTCGATCTTGCGACCGGATGGGGCACGCCGGATATCGCGGCCTTCGTCGAGAACTTTTAGGGCCGAGTCGCTCGCGCAATTTAGAAAATGAAAACGGCTCCCGATTCGGGAGCCGTTTTCTTTCTTAGGCGGAGCTTTCGCGACGCACGAGCGCAGCGAGTCCCGAGGCGCGGCGAAGCGTAGTCGAGGGTATATCCTAATTAGTCGCCGGGATATGGCGTGATGCGCAGATACGGCTTCACCACCTTGTAGCCCTTGGGGAACTTCTGCTTCAGGACCTCGGGATCCTGCAGCGACGGCACGATGATGCAATCGTCGCCCTTCTTCCAATCCGCGCCGGTTGCAACCGAATACTTGTCGGTCAGTTGCAGCGAATCGATCGAGCGCAGGATTTCCTGGAAGTTGCGACCGGTGCTCGCGGGATAGGTCAAGGTCAGCCGAATCTTCTTGTTGTTATCGATCACGAAGACCGAGCGCACCGTCAGCGTGTCGTTCCACTCGGGATGGATCATGTCGTAGAGCTTCGCGACTTTCTTGTCCGCGTCGCCGAGGATCGGGAAATTCAGCTTGACGTTCTGCGTTTCCTCGATGTCCTTGATCCATTTCTTGTGCGACTCGACGTCGTCCACACTGACACCGATCGCCTTGATATTGCGCTTGTCGAATTCCGGCTTCAGCTTGGCGACGGTGCCGAGTTCAGTGGTGCAAACCGGCGTGAAATCCTTCGGATGCGAAAATAGAATCGCCCATTTGTCGCCGATCCAGTCATGGAACCGGATCGTTCCCTCCGTCGATTCCTGCGTGAAATCTGGCGCGACGCTTCCGATGTGTAGTCCCATAATAGTTCACCTGCCTTTATTTTTGGTCGTGATCCGCATCGGATTTTAATCCGCAACTACGGCCCGTTTTGATTAAGATGATAAATCAGACTCAGTAAGTTATCTATTACGAGGAACATTATTCGCGCGTCAAAAATGAATCAAGTGGTGCGACATTTAAGAGATGCCCCTCGACTCCGCTATCTGACCGATTAGCGATTCGGCCCTCTGGCCCGAATCGGCTTCGCGCCGCCTCGGGAACGCCTGCGGCGTTGGCTCGCGAAAGCTCCGTTTTATAAAGATATGCCCCTCGACTACGCTTTGCTCCGCCTCGGGAACGCCTGCGGCGTTGGCTCGCGAAAGCTCGCCCTTATTTCTTGATCTTGCCGAAATCAGGCTTGCGCTTCTCCAAAAACGCCGAGACGTATTCCTTATGCTCGGGGCTGACGTAGCATTTTTCGAGCGCGAAACCCTCGAAGGCCATCGCGGTCTCGAGGGTGCCGTCGAGTCCTTGGTAAAGCGCGCGGCGCGTGAATGTGAGCGACGTCGGCGAGCATTGCAGCATGTCGCCGGCGAGTTCGTGAGCCGTCGCGACCAGGTCCGCCTGCGGCACGACCCGGCTGACTAGGCCCATCGCGAGGCATTCGGACGCGGGATACTGGCGTCCCGTCAGCATCATCTCGGCGGTGCGCGACAGTCCGATCAGGCGCGGCATCAGGTAGCTCGAGCCGAGCTCGCTCATCAGGCCGACGCGCGGAAAAATCACGCCCATCTTGGCGTTGTCCGACGCGATTCGAACGTCGCACAGCAGCGTCATCGTGCATCCGACGCCCAGCGCGAAGCCGTTAATCGACGCGATCGTCGGCTTGGATAGATTGCGCATTACGAATGGCATCGAGGGCGTGTGTTGAACCCGCTCGCCCTGGTCCTGTTTGGTTTCGCGCGCCTTGATCTGCGAAGCGAACATGCTCATATCGGCGCCGGCGCAGAACGCGCGCTCGCCGGCGCCAGTCATGATGATCACGCGCGCGTTGTCGTCGGCGTCGGCACGCAGCATCGCGTCGGTGATCTCCGCGCCCATCGTGGCGGTGTAGGCATTCATCTTGGCCGGGCGATTCAGAGTAATCGTCGCGATCTCGTCTGCGACATCGTACAGGATCGTTTCGTATGCCATCGCTGACTCCGTGCGGATTCTGGCGCGCGCCGGGGCGCTCCGGCCCCCGCGCGTACTCAGGTTGGATGCGGTCGTTACGACCGCTTTTTCTTGGTATGCCGGCGCGACTCGCGGGTCTTCGCTTGCAGCCGCGATTTCTTGCGTTTGCGCCGACGCTTGATTTCCTTCTGCCTTTCGCTTGCCATCTATCCTCTCTTATTAGTCCAGCGGGACCGTTCGTTCCACCTTCGCGCCCGACTCTAGATGCACCCCCGCCGTCGTTGTGAACGGCTTGCCCTTGCCGGATTTGTTCTCCACATAGATATCGTAGTCGCCGGGGTCGAGCTTGAATCGATGCTCGCTGGCGGGCCCGCTCTCCATCACTTTGCTCTGCGTGCCGGCGCGCAGAATCACTACTCGCGTCGAATTGTCGAGCGGAATTTTCGACATCACCGTTTGCACCAGCAACTCCGCCGGAACCACTTCGTCCATCGTCAGGCGCTGGCGATGCCCCGGCTCGAGTTTGACCGCGTGCCAATCGTAGCCCTGCGGCGGCGCATCGACGTGCACGTCCACCATGTTCGGCGCGAACAGATGCTTGTCGCCGGTCAGCATGCTCGCGACTTTGGTGTGCGGCGGATCGGTGGTCGTTACGAGCACGCCGAAGCCGGGATCCTTGCCGGTGCGATCCTTCACGCTGACTTCCACCACCGCGACGTTGGTGATCAGCACCGTATGCGTGCGCCCGGCTTCGATCGTCACGTTATCTTTGGTGATCTGGCCGCCGATGATCGGCATCACGAGTTTATATTCGCCCGGCGGCAGCGCGATCGTGCCACCCGGGAGCACCTGGCCAGCCTCTTTGCCGTTCGATTCGATCAGACGGGCGGGATTTTTCGCGCCGGCGCCCAACTCGCCCATCACGTCGAGCTTGAGATTGCCGGTCGCGGCGGCCCTTGCGGAACTCGCAACGAGAATCGCGCACAAAATCGCGGTGGCGATGTACGACGCCGCAAGCGGCCGAAGCTGTCTCGTTCGCATAATCGGAGAGTCACATCATATGGACGCGACGATGATCGCGCCAACGATCTAATCGACGTCGCCATTTGATAGCCGCGCGTTGTTTGCGCCACAATCGCACCGCGTCGAAAAATATGAATCGAAAATACGACATCCCGGTACTTATCGTCGGCGCAGGACCCGTTGGCCTGATGCTCGCGTGCGAGCTGGTTCGTCACGGTGTCGAGTGCCGCATCATCGACAAGGCCGGCGCGGCGAGCGACAAGTCGAAGGCGCTCGGCATCCACGCCCGCACGCTCGAAATTTTCGACAACATCGCCATCGCGGACGAGATGATCGCGGCGGGGCACAAGGGCCACGGCATTTCGGCATACTCCGGCGGCAAGCGCATCGCGCACGTCTCACTCGATCAAATCCCGAGCCGCTACCAGTTCGTGCTGATGCTCCCGCAGAACGAGACCGAGCGGATGCTGGCGAAACATCTTGCGTCGCTTGGAGTGCAGGTCGAGCGCAGCGTCGAGTTGAGCGGTTTCACACAGGATGGCGACGGCGTCATCGCGACGCTTAAAGCCGCCGACGGGCGCGAGGAAAAATGCCACTCGGCGTGGCTCGCCGGATGCGACGGTGCGCACAGCACGGTGCGTCACACGCTTGGCCTCGAGTTCGAGGGCGAGCAATACGAGGAAAGTTTCTGGCTCGCCGACGTGTTGCTCGATTTCCGCGAAGCCGACGACGAATTGTATGCGTACGCTGGTAACGAAGAGATGGCGGTGCTGTTCCCGATGGGGCATCAGCGCTGGCGTATCGTCGGGACGCGGGGTCCCGCCGAGGGCGACGCGGCGCCGACGCTTCCAGAAGTGCAAACGATGCTCGACAAGCTGATCGGGGGTGGCGTGCGCGCGCACGATCCGTTCTGGCTCGCTCATTTCAGCATCAGCCGCCGCCGCGTGAAGCAATATAATGTCGGGCGCGCGTTTCTCTGCGGCGATGCGGCGCATATCCACAGTCCCGCGGGCGGGCAGGGGATGAATACCGGCTTGCAGGACGCGCACAATCTCGCGTGGAAACTCGCGCTGGTCGCGAACGGCGACGCTAAACCCGAGTTGCTCGCGAGCTATCAGGCCGAGCGGCATCCAGTCGCGGCCGAAGTTTTGAGAGAGACCGACATGATGACGCGAGTCATCACGCTTCGAAGCCCGATTGCGAAGAAGGTGCGCGATCGGCTCGCGCCGATTTTCTCGGCGCTCGAAGTCGTGCAGGATCGCGCGAGCCGCGCGCTTTCAGAGACTGCGGTGAACTACCGCCGTAGCCCGATCGTCAGCGAGCATCGGAGCGGACTGGTCGAAAGCATCCAGCGCGCGGGCGCATCGGGCGTTGGCGCATGGTACGACTTCGCGCACGGACCCGCGCCCGGCGATCGCGCGCCCGACGTCGAGTACGCGATGATCGATTCGGGCGAGGTGCGCCGCCTGAACGAAGTGATGCGCGGGCCGAACTTCAATCTGCTGCTTTTTTCCGGCATCGAGGACGATCGAGATCTTTCCGATTTGTTTGCGATCGCCGACAGCGTGAAGGGTCGCTTCGGCACTCACGTGAGCGCGCATCTGATTGATGCGAGCGATGCGCCGCAGTCTCATCCGCACGTGACGTTGATTCGCGACTTGAGTCACCTGATTCATCGCGCATACGGCGCGGGTTCGCGATGCATCTACCTGATCCGTCCCGACGGCTACGTCGGCTTCCGCGCGCAACCGCCCGACCAGGCAAGCCTGCTCGCAAACCTGGGCAACATTTTAAAATAGTATTGCTCAAATAAAATCGAGGTGCACCGATGGCGCGAATAATCGTCGAAAAAAATATCGAAGTTCCGATGCGCGACGGATGCGTGCTCCGCGCCGACTTGTTCCGGCCCGACACGCCGGAAAAGTTGCCCGTGCTGCTGAATCGCACGCCCTACAACAAGGCGATGCCGATGGTGTTCACCGGCACGCTGGACGCGATTCGCGCCGCCGAGGCCGGCTACAACGTGATGGTGCAGGATTGCCGCGGGCGCTTCACCTCCGACGGCGTGTGGGATTGTTTCACAGTCGAGCCACGCGACGGATACGACACGATCGAATGGGCGGCGCGCCAAGCGTGGGCAAACGGCAGCGTCGGCACTTACGGCGCGTCGTACATGGGCGCCACGCAATGGCTGGCCGCAAAAGAGTCGCCGCCGAGTCTCAAAGCGATGGTCCCGTCGATCACCGCGAGCGACTACCACGACGGCTGGACTTATCAGGGCGGCGCGTTTTCGCTGTTCTTCAACGTTAGCTGGACGATGGCGGGGCTCGCGCCGCCGCAGTTGCTCCGCGCGCGCGGCGACAATCCGTTGGTGATCGGCGAACTTGGCGCAGTCATGAGTTCGATCGACGTGATGCGCGAGAAAATGAAGTTCGCACCGCTCAAGGAATTCCCGATGTTCCGCGCCGGCGCACCGTACTTCTTCGATTGGCTCGCGCATCCCGCCTACGACCAGTACTGGAAGGCGCTGTCGATCGAGGAGAGTCACGCGAAGATTAATGTGCCCGCGCTCAATATCGGCGGATGGTACGACATCTTCCAGGGCGGCACGCTGCGCAATTTCAGCGGGATGCGATCGCATGGACCGGCGGGTGCGGCGCGCACCGGCAATCGACTGATCGTCGGGCCGTGGAGTCACGCGGTGCCGTTTTCGAATCTCGTCGGCGCAGTAGATTTCGGCATTCGCTCGAGTCCGATTTCGGTGGACATCGACGGCGCGCAACTTCGCTTTTTCGATCAATATCTGAAAGGCAAGCCAGCCGGTGACGACGCGCCGGTGCGCCTCTTCGTGATGGGCATCAACGAGTGGCGCGACGAAACCGAGTGGCCGATTGCGCGCACCGAATGGCGCCGCTACTACCTGCATAGCCGCGGCAGCGCCAACAGCCTGTACGGCGACGGCGCGCTCTCGACCGACGCACCCGGCCACGATCCTGCCGACACGTTTCTCTACAATCCGATCGACCCGGTGCCGACGGTCGGCGGCGGTCTATGCTGCTATGCGGGCGCGTTGCAGGGTGGCGCATTCGATCAGCAAGCGGTTGAGCATCGCGCCGACGTGCTAGTTTACTCGACCGAGCCGCTCGCAACCGACGTCGAAGTGACCGGCCCGATCGAGCTTACTCTCTACGCGTCGTCGTCGTCGCCCGACACCGACTTCACCGCGAAGCTGGTCGATGTAAGCCCGTGCGGCGCCGCGATCAATCTGACGGATGGAATCATCCGCGCGCGATGGCGCCAGTCGCGCTCGACACCCGCGATGCTCACGCCCGGCCGCGTCGAGGAATTCAAGATCGACCTGTGGAGCACGTCGAACGTGTTCAAGCAGGGGCATCGGATTCGGCTCGAGGTCAGCTCGTCGAACTTCCCGCGCTTCGATCGCAATCCGAACACCGGGCACGACTTGTTCGCCGACGCCGAGATGCGTCCCGCGATGCAAACCGTGATGCACGACGCCAGCTTCGCGTCGTACCTGACGCTACCTGTGATCCCGGCGCGGAGGTAGCGAAGTAAGGCCGAAGCGCCTCCTAATACCTCGCCCGCTTTGTTGCGGGAGAGGTCGCCGAAGCGCGCCAGCCGCGAAGCCGACTTCGGGCCGAAGGGCCGAATCGCCTCTACGATAGAGAGGCGGATGAGGGTGCAGCCGTCGCGCGACAGGAGAAGATCCGGGATTCTTCGCTACGGCAGCCTCCGCTCTGAATGACAAAGTGGTGCGGTTCGCTCGGTACCGAAGAATTCACAAGCTCTCAGAATGACAAAAGGAGAAGCCTCGGCTCAGGTCTTCCAATCTCATCCGTTCGCGATTTACGGCAATCGCCGCAGGATCACGGTCGAGTGGCCGGCGGCGTGGACTTCCTCGCCGCCGGAGTGAATCCGCTTGCTCTCTGACATCGTCGGCTGCGTGGTATCGAGAATCACGACCCATCGATTTCCAAAGCTCCGCGCCGGCAGGCGGAACTCCATCGGCTCCTGGTACGCATTGAAAATCAGGAAGAAGCTGTCGTCACTTGGCGTGCTGCCGTCGCGATTGCGCTCCCTGATGGCGCGGCCGTTGACGAACATCCCGAGCGTCTTTGCATAGCCGACGCCCCAGTCCTCAGCCGTCATCTCGGCGCCGTCGGGCCGGAACCATGCGAGGTCTTTCACGCGAGCGCCCTTCGGCGGCCGGCCGGTGAACCATCCGCGGCGGCGAAACACCCGATGGCGGCGGCGGAGTTGAATCAGGCGGCGGGTGAAGTCGAGCAGGTTCGGATCGGCGCTGGCCCAATCGATCCACGAGGTGCGATTGTCCTGGCTGTAGGCGTTGTTGTTGCCGTTCTGCGTGCGGCCGATCTCGTCGCCCGCGAGTAGCATCGGCACGCCCTGCGCCAGCATCAGCGTGGCGAGGAAGTTGCGCTTCTGCTGCTCGCGCGTCGCGAGCACGGCGGGATCGTGCGACGGACCTTCGACGCCGCAGTTCCATGAGCGATTGTGACTCTCGCCGTCGTGATTGTCCTCGCCATTCGCCTCGTTGTGTTTCTCGTTGTATGAAACTAGGTCGGCCAGCGTGAAGCCGTCGTGCGCCGAGACGAAATTGATGCTGGCCTGCGGCGCGCGGCTGTCCGCTTGGTACAAATCCGAACTGCCGGTGATGCGCGAGGCGAATTCGCCCATCGTGTAGCTCGCGCCGCGCCAGAAATCGCGCACCGAGTCGCGGAACTTGCCGTTCCATTCCTTCCAGTTGACCGGAAACTGCGCGACGCGGTAGCCGCCCTCGCCGATATCCCACGGCTCGGCGATCAGCTTGACCTTCGCCAGCACCGGATCCTGCGCAATCGCGGCAAGGAACGCGCTCCCGCCGAATTCGCCCTGCGGACCGCGCGCGAGCGTCGTCGCCAAATCGAAGCGAAACCCGTCCACGTGCATCTCGAGCACCCAGTAGCGGAGACTGTCCATCACGAGTTGCAGCACGCGCGGGTGAATCAGGTTGAGCGAGTTGCCGGTGCCGGTGAAATCCTCGGTGAGGCGCCGATCGTCGCGGCGCAGCCGGTAGTACGCCGCGTTGTCGATCCCGCGAAAGCAAATCGTCGGACCGGTCTGATTGCCCTCGCCGGTGTGGTTGTACACGACGTCGAGAATCACCTCGATTCCGGCGCGATGAAACGCGCGCACCATCGATTTGAATTCTGCGATCGGCGAAATTTCTTCGCGCGGCGAAGCGAAGCGAATCGCGGGCGCGAAAAATCCAACCGTGTTGTAGCCCCAGTAATTGCTCAGCCCCGCGTGATGAAGCATCCGCTCAGGCCCCGTCTGATGAACCGGCAGCAACTCGATCGCGGTTACGCCGAGCGACGCGAGATATCCGATCACCGCTGGCGTGGCGAGGCCGGCATACGTCCCGCGCAATTCGGCGGGAACCTCGGGATGCAACGCCGTCATGCCTTTGACATGCGCCTCGTAGATGATCGTGTCCGCCCACGGCGTCCGAGGATTGCGGTCGGCGTCCCAGTCGAAGGACGGATCGGTGACGACGCATTTCGGCATCGACGCCGCGCTATCGACATTGCTCGGGCGGATCGCGCCGCGCGCGCCGACGCGATATCCGAGCATCGCTTCGTTCCACTCAGGTTCGCGATCGAGCAAGCGCGCGTATGGATCGAGCAACAGCTTGGCGGGATTGAAGCGATGCCCGGCGGCAGGATCGTAAGCGCCCGCGACGCGATAGCCGTAACGCTGGCCGGGGTGAAGGCCTTCGATATACGCGTGCCAGACGTGTTCGATGCGATCGGCGAGCGCGATGCGGGTTTCGGCATCGGCGTCATCGAACAGGCACAGCGTCACGCCGGCCGCATGCTCGGAAAAAATCGCGAAGTTGACTCCCGCGCCGTCCCACGTGGCGCCGAGTGGGGCATGCGCGCCGGGCAATGGTTCATGGTTTTTTTTTGGCATCGGATGGGGGCGCGTCGCGACGAAGCACGAAATTAATGGCAAGCCGCTCGCCGATCTTCAACCGCTCGATGCTGAGCGGCGCGTGAATGATAAGTAAAATCGGTTGTGAGATCGATCGCGGTGCGCGATAGGATCGTTTCGGACGCATATGAAGACAGTCGATTTCTACTTCGATTTCTCGAGCACCAACAGCTACTTCGCGGCCTTCATGCTGCCGGAGATTTGCGAGCGCGCCGGCGCGCTCGTCATCTGGCGGCCAACGCATTTCGCGGCGCTGTTTCGCGGCGCCGGCTTCGACGTGATGGCGATGACGCGGCAGAAGGCGCGCTATCTCTGGCGCGATCACGAGCGCTACGCGGAATTCACCGGACTGCCGTTCAGGCGACCGACCCGCTTCCCGATCAAAACTTCGGCGGCGTTGCGAATCGTGCTCGCGGCAGGGCATCGGGCCGGCGCCGACGCGGATGTCGATGCGTGCGAACGCGCCAAGGGCGCCATCTCGCAGGCAATCATGCGCGCTTATTGGGAGCGCGATGAGGACATCGCCGATCGCGCCGTGCTGCGCACGATTGCTGCGCAAGCGGACTTCGACGCGGACGCGATACTCGATACCGCAGACAGCGATTCAACCCGCCGCGGGCTGGCTGCGGCCACCGATGAGGCGATCGCGCGCGGCGTGTTTGGCGCGCCGACTTCGTTCGTCGGCGGCGAGATGTTCTGGGGCAAGGATCGGCTGGATTTCGTCGAGCGGTACCTGAAAAAGTAGGGGGCCGCTCGGCGCCGCACCGGCGCGTCATAACACATCAAGATGGCGTCAAATCCGTCCTACAGTTCGTAACTTTTCTCTTGACAAAAAGTAGGTAACGAGAAATGATTGCGCCCAGCATACGTTCGCAAGCGCTAACGCAGCACGATCGGCTTTGTGACGTGTCGGAATCAACACGATGGCCCGATCGACTGCTTGAGGCATTAGAGGAAGCGAACAGGAGCCTTCGATGTCGATATCGAGAGCAAAATTCGGTCAGATGATTCGCAGCCGCCGGCGCCAGGCCAATATGACGCAGGAGCAGGTGGCGCGCCAGGTTGGAGCTTCGACGCCCTACGTCGGCCATCTCGAATCGGGCAAGCGGCATCCGTCCGACGAGATCGTTACGCGGCTGGCCGACGCGCTGGGCTTCGATCGGCGCGAACTGTTCTTCGTCGCGAATCCGCGTGCGAAGGAACTGCTCAATCCACGGGAGCAACAGCACGATCATTCGGCGTGGGATGAGTTCCGCCGGGCCGCTGGCCTGATTCGATCTCACGGCATCACCGACAAGGAAATGCATATGTTGTCGCAGGTCGCGCTGCTGGGCCAGGTTAGGAGTTCTCGCGACTTCATTTACATCTTGAATACAGTAAGGCAGGCATTGCTGTCGTAAAATAGCTATAGATAGCAAGAGGGCAGGGCTGGCGGGGAGAGCAAACGCCGGGAAAGCGACGGTAATAGAGCGCAGCGAAAGAAAACCGCATCAAATTTGCCCAAACAAAGCGAAAATAGGTGCCTACAGATTGTAGCATCAGGTCTCGAAGTTATAGTAGGTTTATTTCCCCAACGAGGGGTCAGGTTGCCAATATGGTGAGTCTATGAGCGCTGCCTTGATGTCCATCCCGTTCGCGAGTAGACGATCGTCGCCCGAACCGAGGGCGCGCGACACCCGCGAGGTCGATCGTCTCGTGTGGAGATTGCTCGACGAAATAAAGGTGCCCTTCGAATCGATGAGCTCGCGACTGATCAATCAGGCCGCCGACCTGAAAAAAGTTCTCTCGACCGACTATGCGGAAGTTCCCGCGCTGCCTGCGAAGCCTCTGCTGAAAGAGCTCGCACGACTGGTCGAAAACGACATCATCTCTTCCACCGATATGTGGAGGAGCATGCTCGACAACGGGGAGCAGTTGCGCGATCACCTCGGCCGGATGTTCGGTCCGCGCGAGCTGGAAGTGCGCACAGAACGTTACACCAAGGGCGCGGGCCTCGCGCTGCGGGGATTCTTCTGCCGCGCGAATCTCGGCAACTCGAGCAAGTTCGTGATCTTCGTGAACACCGCGCATCATCCCGGCGCCGTCGCCGCTACGTTCGGCCACGAACTCGGTCATTACATCTACGGCTCGCTGGTCGGAGAAAAGGCTCCCATGACCGCTTTCATGGAAGGCGCTTTCTCGAACCATCTGGTCGAAGAGGATGAGCTGTTCGCGGACAGCCTGGTGGCGTTGTCGGCCTACAGCCTCGACAAGATGAAGGAGATCGGCGCGATCGCGAGCGTCAAGTCGGGCTCTTCGGACGATCTGTTCAATCGAATCAAGAAGGCCTACGACCTGCTGATTGCGCCCAATTACAATCTCGATTTGACCAAGGGCAAGGTCCCGGCGGCGTGGCGAGTGCGATACCTGACCTCGATGACGCACTTCTTCAAGCTGCGATGCGCGCTGCATCGTTCGTCGGGCGTGTGACGATCGGGCGCCGGCGAACTCTGCACTGAAGCTAACGACGAGACCCGCCGCGGCGGCGCGACGCGCGTTGAACCTATCGCGACGGTCGCTTCAGCGCGATTCCGGTGCGCGCCGCCTCCTCGACTTCGGAGTCGAGTTGCAAGCCGAAGCCATCGGCGAGCCGCGTCAGGTAGTTGAAAATCCCCACCACGTGGCCGACCTCGAGCAGCGCCTGATCGTCGAAGCCCAGCTTGCGCAATGGCTCCCAATCTTCGGGCGTCATCCGCGTCGGCGTAGCACTCAGTTTCTCCGCGACGGTGCATAGCTCGCGCGTGCGCGCAGCGAGTTCCAGCTCACGCCAGCGGCGATGGCGAATCGCCTCGATCAGTGCGTCGTCGCCGCCTTCGACACGCAGAAACTCTGCGTGAGACTGCGTTCAGTAGTGACAATCCTGGGCCGATGCGGCGACGGCCGCGACGAGTTCTCGTTCTGCGCGCGTGAGCGCCCCCGGCGCGAACATGACCGTGGCGAACATCATGCCGAAGGCGGGGCCGATTCGCGGATGCGCCGCGATCAGCCGGCCCATCGCCGGGATGTAACCGAAGTTGTACGGATGATCGTCGCCGCGGGCGGCGCCCATCTGCTCCGGATCGGGCAGCTTGACCCATGCCTCAGGTGTACTCTTTGATGGCATCACGGTTCCTCCTCGCGCGATTTCAGGCGGCCGCAGACCATGAGGTAGCACAATGGAACATTCGGAGCGAAGTTACATCCCGGCCGCGGGACAGCATTGGATGCTCCCGTTGTACGACACGATGGTCTGGATGCTCGGCGGCGACGCGTCGCGGCGAAAGCTGATCGAGCAGGCTGCAATCCAGGGCGGGCATCGCGTGCTCGATATCGGATGCGGCACCGGCTCGCTCGCGGTGATGCTGAAGAAGACGCATCCGGGCGCGGAGGTGGTCGGGCTTGACCCGGATCCGAAGGTGCTATCGATCGCGCGGGGGAAGGCGGAACGATCGGGCGTGCGGATCGAGTTCGATCAGGGCTTCTCGGATCACCTGGCGTATGCCGGCGCGTCGTTCGACCGCGTGTTCTCGTCGTTCATGTTCCATCACCTGCCGCATGAGGAGAGATCGGCGACGCTCGCCGAGATCCGCCGCGTGCTTAAAACGGGCGGGTCGCTTCACCTGGTCGATTTCGTGCCGGCGCGGAGCGGCTTTGCCCGTGCGATGGGACATCTGTTCCACGGCGGACACCACGGCATCGAGGATCAAGTTGTACCGCTGATGGAAAAAGCGGGCTTCGCCGATTCTGCGGAAGTGGAATACGGCAGCACTCTGTTCGGCAGCATCGCGTACTTCCGGGCTTGTAGAAAAGCGATCAACTAAGCTCGGCGCCGCCGTGACTCGGTCCGCGAAAGACCGCCACTACGATCGCAGATGCGAACTGGCCCACGCCGTCATGCGGAGCTTCCGATGCGCGCAACAAAATCATTGAAGAGCGCGTCGAGGTCGTCGTGTCTCGCGAGCTGCGTTCGCCAATGCGCGGGGATCGCTTCGACACCGTAGCGGATACCGGCGAGCGCACCCGTGATCGCGGCGGTGGTGTCGGTATCGTCGCCGAGATTGACCGCGCTCAGCACGGCCTGATCGAAACTGCTGGACTTAAGCAGGCACCAGAGGCTCGCTTCCAACGCGTCGATCACGTAACCGGACCCTCTTATATCGCGCTGATCGAGCTTCTTGAGCTTGCCCGCTGAGGCGATTCGAGCGTAGGTGCGCAATTCCGAAGCAAATGGATCCACACGGTAATGCGCCTTTGCGATCTTCCAAGCCTTGTCGATCGACGCGGCGGCGCCGGCGCCGGCAATCAGGTGTTGAGCGATCAGGCAAAAGATGGCGCAACCGGCTTGCGAGCGCTCGTGCCGATGGGTCAAGGCGGAAAATCGATGCGCAGCCTCGATCGTTTCAGGTGCTGCGCGGCCGGTGAACCAGATCGCCACCGGCAGGATACGCATTAATGAGCCGTTGCCGTTGGAAAAATCGTCGTCACGGCCAGCCTTGAGCGGATCAACGCCGCGTGAGAGCCGTCGAATCGCATAGGCGGTCGTATTTCCAACGTCGAAGACGCGGCCATGCGGAGTCCAAATCTCCTCGTCGAGCCATCGCACGAACGACTGGCCGAGCGCTTGATAATCCTCGCCGGCGCGCAGCAGGGTTTCGACGGTGCAAAGGGTCAGCGAAGTGTCGTCGGACCACGTGCCCGGCGGCTGGTTGTGCGTGCCATGGCCGCGCAAATCCGTAACCGGGTCGCGATCGCGCTCCCCGCGGCTGCAGAACTCGACCGGGACGCCGAGCGCGTCGCCGACCGCGACTCCCCAAAGTCCGCCGAGAATCCTGCTCCTTGGTGAAAGGTCAGAACTCATCGTTCGCTTCCCATCAAACCACGCCAGCCGCAGACCTTCGCAGACGCAGGTTCGGCGGTCGTCCTCACAACACAGCCGTGGGCAGCTCTGGGCGCTTCGGCTCTTCTGCCGATTACTTTGGATTGATCGATGGTGGAGAGCAGCATCTCTAAACAGATTTGGTGCGAGGGAAATCGGTACCCGTCCGACTGGATATCGCACCTATCAGGCGCTGGGTGAGGGTCGGGCGACTAGCCGATCGGAGTAGATGTTCGCGATCAGCTCGTCGGCGTCGATCATGCCGTTCCAAGCCCCTGCTGCGCGAAGCAACGCGTCTCTGTCGGCTGCTTCGACCGGCTCCGAAAGAGTGACCACAACCTCGGCTCCTTCGGGAAGAGAGATTCGTTCGAGCAAATCCAGACTGCTACCACGCACTCGCGCGCGGATACTCCGCCGTTTGCCTGTTGTCGTATTGGGCTTTGCCATCCAACCAAGCTATCCGGCTTTTCTGCGCGGGACAACGAGCGGGTTTCTTCAGTCACGGAGCGCGCAAAACCGGCAAGTCCTCACCTGGCGCGCCAAAATCCTAAAAAAAATGGTGGAGGCGGGGGTGGTGGGCACCACGGCATCGAAGATCAAGTTGTACCGCTGATGGAAAAAGCGGGCTTCGCCGATTCTGCGGAAGTGGAATACGGCAGCACTCTGTTCGGCAGCATCGCGTATTTCCGCGCCCGCAACCCATGAGATGGACGGACCGAGGGCTCTTGCTAGAGCATCGGTGCGCTTTCTGGTAATAGGACGGAGTGGGGTGTTTTGGGTTTCCCGGAATACTCTGCACTGAGAATCGGCGGAGCCAGAGTCCGCGTCGCGGCAAGAACTAATTCCGAACACTACTTCGAAAAAGGAGAGCATTCCGATGAGCGTAAAAGAAATTGAATCCGCGGTTCAGGAACTCGCTGCTGCGTTCAACAAGATGGACATGAAGGCGGCGGTGAATCTCTTTTCGGAGAATCTCGAGGTTTTCGATCACGTGCCGTACCGCTTCGACAACAAGAAGCAGTTCGCCGATTTCCTGACGCCCGCGTTTTCGGGACTTGCCAGCGCCCACTTCGGCTTCCGCCAACTCTCATGCCGCATGATCAACGACGGCGCCGCGGTCGCCAACGCATACGACACCTTCACCGGCATCACCAAGGACGGCAAGCCGATGACGCTTCATGGCCGCACCACGTTGGTGTTCGCCAAGGAAGCGGGCCAATGGAAGATCGTGAGCGCGCACTTCTCACCCCTGCCAAAGGAATAGAACCACTCACGAGAAGTAGATTTGGCGACTTCGCCCGTCCGAAAATAAAATTCGACGGGGAAGTCGCATTCCTCAATGGAACATGAAGGTATTTTGACACAACAGAAATGGAAACCTATTTGAGAACCAATCCATCTGGACGGAGTAGGCTGAATCGTTCCAGCATTTGCTTTTCGCGAGACGCCAATCCTCCAACCACGACAGCCGTAATCAAATAATCCAAGTCAAGTAACCCGTGAAACAAATTCTCTCTGTTGAACGGAGCTCCCAGCCCGTGGCTAGCAAAGAAGTCCAACCCGGCGAGAAGCTGTACTTGAATCCATCTAAACAAAGTCCATTCCTCGTTGATTAGCTTGGCGGGAGGATAAGAACGGTTACGATGTCTCGGTAGTGTCGCGAAGTTGGTGGAAAAGAAAAAAAGCGTCATGATCCGGCGAGTTGAGCCACAACTCGCGCCCGCTTGGCGGCGGGTGCCGGAGGATGACGCTATGGAGAGCGATAGCAGGAGTGGCGGGGAAGGGAAAGC
>NZ_JAUSKL010000067.1 GCF_030646925.1 Candidatus Binatus sp.
TCTTCCAGGTCGATGAGGGCCTTTCGACGCTGCTCGATTTCAAGTACCAGCCGCGTGTGATCGCGAAGGACGGCGAGGCTGGGCGCGGCAAGCAGCAGTACGGGCATTCGGCGGAAGACGTGATCGTGCGGGTGCCGGCCGGCACGATCGTGTTCGATGACTCGACCGGCGAGACGCTCGCGGACCTCGTGATCCCCGGCGCGACCGCGGTGATCGCCAAGGGCGGCGAGGGCGGGCGCGGCAACATGCATTTCACTTCATCGACGCGGCGCTCACCGCGGATCGCGACGCCTGGCACGCAGGGCGAGCAGCGCTGGATTCGGATGGAGCTCAGACTGGTCGCGGAGGCCGGCCTGGTGGGACTTCCGAACGCGGGAAAATCGACGCTCTTGACGGCGCTCAGCGCGGCGCGGCCGAAAATCGCACCCTACCCGTTCACGACGCTCGCGCCGAATATCGGTCGCGTGTTTATCGACGAGGAAGACGGTTTCACGCTCGCCGATATTCCCGGGCTGATCGAAGGGGCGCATCTCGGGCACGGACTGGGCATCCGATTTTTGCGGCATATCACGCGCACGCGGCTGATAATCTATGTGCTCGACATCGCGGAAAATCCCGAGGCGGCATTCGACACTGTGCGCGGCGAGATCGCGGCGTTCGATCCGATGCTCGCGGAAAGACCGGCGCTGATCGCTCTCAACAAAACCGACCTCGTCACGAAAACGGAAGCGACGAAGATCGCGCGCAAGGTTAGAAAGCGCACGCGGCTCGATGTATTTCCGATTTCGGCTGATCGGCGCGACGGTCTTGAACCGTTGATCGCGGCGATCGCCGGCGTGCTCCGTCAGATGGATCAAGCGGCGGCATGTCCCAGCTAAATTACAAGGAATCCGCGGTCGGGCGCGCGCGCCGAATCGTAATCAAGGTCGGCAGCGCGGTGCTGTCGGATCAGAGCGGGCTGCGCGCTGACGTGATCGAGCAGTTAGCGGCGCAAGTCGACACCGCGGTGCGCGGCGGCCGCGAAGTTTTGATCGTCACGTCGGGCGCGGTCGCTGCGGGACGCGCGCGGCTCGCGAAGTTGAACCGCACGACGATCGCTGCGCGGCAAGCCGCCGCCGCGACTGGACAGATCGATCTGATGTCGGCATGGGCGCGGGCATTCGGCGCGCACGGCCGAAGCGTCGCGCAGATTCTGCTCACGCATCAGGATCTCGCCGAGAAAAGGCGCCGCACCAATGCCAGCCAGACGATTTCTGAGCTGTTCGAAGCCGGCGTGATTCCGATTGTGAACGAGAACGACACCGTTGCGGTCGATGAGATTCGGCTGGGCGACAATGACGTGTTGTCGTCGCTGGTCGCGAGCCTCGTGCAAGCGCAATTGCTGATCATTCTGAGCGACGTCGATGGCGTCCTGACCGGCGATCCGCGCGAGCGCTCCGACGCGCGCCTGATTCCCGTGATCAGCGATCCCGATTCCGAGATGCGCGGACTGGTCGCGGAAAGTGCGGAGAGTGCGGGGCCGCTCGGAGTTGGCGGGATGGCGACCAAGCTCAAGGCGGCGCGGCAGGCGGCGCGGGCCGGAATCGCGGTGATAATCGCGCGCGGCCGCGGCGACGGCACGATCAACAAGGCGATCGATCCGGCGTCGGAAATCGGCACGCTGATCGTGCCGGCGGGGAGCCGGCTCAAGCGGCGCAAGAGCTGGATCGCGTTCGCGCTCCGGCCGAGTGGCGCGCTGGGCGTCGATCGCGGCGCGGCGGAGGCGTTGCAGAGCAAGGGGCGGAGCCTGTTGCCGTCGGGCGTCCGCGAGATTCGCGGCGATTTCGGCGGCGGCGACTGCGTCAGCCTGATCGATCCCGATGGAATCGAGTTCGGGCGGGGGCTGGTTAATTATCCGGCGGCAGACGTCGTGAAAGTTGCGGGGCGCCGTTCGAGCGAAATTTCGCAACTGCTCGGCTACAAGGTTGCCGATGAGATCATCCATCGCGATAATTTCGTGCTGATGAAGGAACTCGCGTAACGACGCCGATGCCACTCGAAGCCGACACGATTGCGACGCTGAAGAAGGTGTGGATGAGCGCGCCGCAGATGGCGCTCGCGAGCACCGAGCAAAAGAACGCGGCGCTGAAAACGCTGGCGGCGGCGATCCGATCGTCGGCGGCGAAAGTCGTCGAGGCAAACAAACGAGATCTGAAACGCGCGAGCGACGACGGCCGCGGCGGCGCGTTCGTCGAGCGCCTCACGCTGACGCCGGCGCGAATCGAAGCGATGGCCAAAAGCGTCGAGGAGGTCGCGGCGCTGGCGGACCCGGTCGGCAACGTGATCGAGAAATGGCGGCGACCCAACGGTCTCGAGATCGCCAAGGTCCGCGTGCCGCTCGGCGTGATCGCGATCATTTACGAATCGCGCCCCAACGTTACGATCGATGCGGGCGCGCTGGGCTTCAAGGCCGGCAACGCGATCGTCCTGCGCGGCGGCAAGGAGGCGCTCGAGAGCAACGCGCGCCTCGCCGATTTGATCGGTTCATCGCTGGAGCAGCACGGCTTGAACCTCGATGCGGTGACGCTGATCCGCAATCCGGATCGCGAGGTGATTCAAATTTTGAAGCGGCACCCTGAGCTGATCGATCTGATCATTCCGCGCGGGGGAAAAGCGCTGAAGGAAGCGCTCGAAGGATCGGCGGTGCCGTTGCTGCCGCACTTCGACGGTCTCTGCCACACCTACGTCGATCGCGGCGCCGATCTGAAAATGGCGGAGGAGATTTGCTTCAACGCCAAATGCAGCCGGCCTTCGGTCTGCAACGCGATGGAGAATCTACTGGTTCATTCCGCGGTCGCCGACGCGATCCTGCCGCCGCTCGCGGCGCGGATGAAATCGGCGGGCGTTGAACTTCGCGGCGACGAGCGAACGCGCCGAATCGTGCGCGACGCCCGGCCTGCCAGCGACGAGGACTGGGACACCGAGTACCTGGACTTGATCCTGTCGGTGAAGATCGTCGATTCGATCGACGAAGCGATTGCGTTTATCGGGCGCCACGGATCGCATCTGGCGGACGCAATCGTCACCGACGACGCGAAGGCCGCGGCGCGCTTTGAACGCGAGGTCGATTCCGCTACGGTTTACGTTAATGCCTCGACGCGATTTACCGACGGTTTCGAATTCGGCTTCGGCGCCGAGACCGGCATCTCGACCAATCGTCTGCACGCGCGGGGGCCGATGGGACTTAACGAATTGACGACCTACAAGTACGTGATCCGGGGCTCCGGGCAAGTCCGACTTTGAAGCGATCAAACTCAGCACGATGCGCGTAGGACTGTTCGGCGGCAGTTTCAATCCGATTCATTTCGGCCATCTGCGGGCGGCCGAGGAAGTTCGCGAAGCGCTCTCTCTCGACTTGGTTTATTTTGTGCCAGCTGCGTCGCCGCCGCACAAAGTCGAGGGCGAACTTGCGCCGGGCGAGCATCGCTTGCAAATGGTGCGCCTCGCGACGAAGGGCAATCGCCACTTCATGACTTCGGACGTCGAGATTCGGCGCACGGGACGTTCGTATTCGATCGAAACGATACGCCATTATCTCGCGACGCTGCGCCAGCCGGCGACGCTCTTCCTGATGATGGGCGCGGATCAATTCGCGGAGCTCGAGACGTGGAAGGATCCCGACGAGCTGACGCGGCTTTGCAACATCGCGGTTCACACCAGATTAATGACGCGGGAGCAGACGCAGCCGCGCGTTTCATTTGCCGCGCTGAAACGGTTTGGCTACACTCAAAAAGAAGATCATTACGTGCATCCGAGCGGGCAAACGCTGTCATTCGTCGATACCACTTTTTTTCCTATTTCAGCGACCGAAATTCGCCGCAAGCTCCAGCGCCACGAATCGATCAATTACCTGCTGCCGGGCGACGTGGTGGATTATATCCAGCGCCACGCACTCTACTGAGGAGTGAAATTCTGCTGAAGTATCGTCGCCAATACCTGCCGAAGCCGAATCACACAACGCACCTGTTCGCTGCGGTTTGCAGAATTTGAATTCGATCGAAAAGGCATACGCCGTAGTCGAAGCGGCGCTCGACAAGAAGGCCTACGATCTGGTGGTGCTCGAAGCGGAGCATCTGAGTTCGATTGCCGATTACTTCGTGGTGGCGACGGGGCGCTCGGACGTGCAGGTGCAGGCGATCGCGCGCGGGATCGAGGAGCGGATGTCGAAGGAAGAGCAGCGTCCGCTGGCGATCGAGGGTTTCCAGCATGCGCACTGGATCGTGCTCGACTACGACGACATCGTGGTGCATCTGTTTTACGAGCCGGCGCGCGAGTTCTATCGGCTCGAAACCAACTGGATTGATTCGCGTGAAGTGAAGCTGCCCGAGCCGTTCCGCACGCAGGCGCGCGAGCTTCGGCTCCGCGCCAACGCTTAGAAAAGAATTACGCGACGCCGCGAATCGCGTGCGCGATCCAGACGAGGATCACCGCGCCGATTGTCGCAACCACGATCGCGCCGATCGCGCCGCTCGGTCCCGGCACGTTGAGTTCGGCAAAGATCCAGCCGCCGACCACCCCGCCGACGAGTCCGAGCACCAAATCGCCGATTAGTCCGAAGCCCCTGCCCCGTATGAGTTTTCCGGCGAGCCATCCGGCGACCAGGCCGATTACAATCGCTCCAAGCATGGTGTCCTCCTAACGAATAGCTTTGGACAGCGCAGCGCATTTCTTTTCGGGATTCTTTCGACTTCGGCGGCCTCTGCTCTGAATAACAAGTGGCGGCATTGTTCGGGATGCCCGAGCGTAATGTCGGGAGAGATGCTGTGGCCATCGATCCGGCACCCTCACCCGCCTCTCTATCGTAGAGCGATTCGGCCCTTCGGCCCGAAGTCGGCTTCGCGGCTGGCGCGCTTCGGCGACCTCTCCCGCAACGAAGCGGGCGAGGTATAGGACGGCAGCCTCCGCCTTGTGATGAAATAGTCGTGAAGCCACTCATCCACGAAAAGTTCACAGACTCTCAGGATGTTGGAAAGGCGGCCTTGCTGGGATGACGGCGCGGGCGAAGCCGTTCCGTGTCATCCCGAGCGAGCGAAGCGACGAGGGAACCCGGATCCGGGATTTCTCACTGCGTTCGAAATGACACGGAAAGAGATCACTCATCAAGGAAAATTCACAGACTCTCAGAATGACGAGAGTCGATCGAGTCGTTGTCGGCGACCAGTTCCTGCACGAAAGATCACGCGGCCATCGCCGGGCATCGGCGCGCTACTTTTTTTGTTCCATCGGAGCGCCGCAACACTTGACCGTGCCGGCGCCGCCCTTGGTGACGATTACCTGGGAGCTGCACTTGCCGCAGATGTAAACCTTGCCGAGCTGATTTGCCATTTTGATCTCGATCCTTTCCTGAGGTTGATGCCGGAGGTTCAAGCGCCTCTGAATAACGGTTTACGCTTTTCGAGGAAAGCGCGCACGCCCTCGGCGCGGTCGGCTGTCGTTTGTAGCAGGGCGTACAAGTCTTCCTCAAGCCTGATGCCCTGTTCGAGCGTCATGTCGTAGCCCTTGAGCACCGCGTCCTTGACGAGGCGCGCGGCGAGCGGCGCGCGGCTCAAGATTGCCTGCGCGACGCGTCCGCTGACCTGGGCGAGGTCGGCGCGATTCTTCGCGAGATAGGCGACCAAGCCGAGCCGCAGCGCCTCGTCGGCTCTGAGAGCCGTTCCGGTGAGCATCATGCGGAGCGCGCTGGCGGCGCCGATCAATCTCGGCAAGCGCTGCGTCGCGCCGAAATGCGGCATCACTCCATGCTGCATCTGCGCGATCGCGAAACGCGCGGACGATATCGCGATCCGGATGTCGGCCGCCATCGCGAGTTCCAATCCTTCGTCGAAGGCGTCGCCGTTGATGATCGCGACGGTGGGCTTCGAGAGCACCGCGAGCGATTCGACGATTCGCGGATCGACGCCATCGTCGAAGCCGACGCAGAAATTCGCGCCCGCGCCGGTGATCGCGAGCATCCGCGAGCTGTCGTCGTCCTCGACCTGCTCGATCAGGTCGAGCAGGCGGCTTGCCATCGCGGGCGTCAGCGTCGCGCGGGCGCCGCGAAATCGCATCGTGGCGGTGACGCATCCGCTGGCATCGGCGACCTCGATCGACGAATCGGCAGTGGCGCCGCGCGAGTCGGGTGAAGTCTTTTTGATGCGTCGAGGCGTCAGACGGCTCCGCCGGGGGCGCGCAGATCCTTGCGCAGAATTTTGCCGAGCGGATTTTTCGGCAACGCTTCGATGAACTCGATCGTTTCGGGACGCTTGAAGCTCGCGAGACGGCTGCGGCAAAACTCGGCCAGGTCCGCTTCGGTCACCGGCGGCGATTTGTGCGGGACTACGAAGGCCTTGACCGTTTGCCCCCATTCGACCGACGGCACGCCGATCACGGCGCATTCATCGACCGCCGGATGACTCATCAGTACGGTCTCGATTTCAGCCGGAGCGATATTTTCGCCGCCGCGGATAATCATGTCGTCCTTGCGGCCGGCAAAAAACACGTAGCCCTCGTCGTCGAGCCAGCCGAGGTCACCGGTGGCGCGCCATCCGTCGGGCAATCGCGCGTCGTCGTCGCGGCCAGCGTAGCCCTTCATGATGCGCGGGGTGCGGATGATGATCTCGCCGACTTCGCCAGCGGAGAGAAATTTGCCGTCGTCGTCGCGCACCTTGATTTCCACGTCGGGCAGCGGTTTGCCGATCGAGTTGAGGCGCTTCAACTTCAACTCGATCTCGGCGGCGGTGCCTGCCAATCGATGATCGTCAGGGCCGAGGATCGTGAGCGACGAAGTGGTTTCGGTCTGGCCGTAAGCATTCACGAAGCCGACTTTTGGCGGAAAGACTTCAATCGCGCGGCGGATCACCTGCACCGGCATCGGCGCGCCGCCATAGGCGAGATTCGTGAGGCTCGAAAAATCGGTCGAGGCAAAGCCGGGTTCGTCGATCAATTGCTTCATCATCGTGGGGACGACGAAGGCGTGCGTGACGCGTTCGCGCTGGACGATCTCAAGCCATGATTTGGGATCGAACTGGGACATCACGATCAGCTTGCGGCCGGTCCAGATGTTGGTCATGTACGCCGTGGTTCCCGCGATGTGATAAAACGGCACGCACACCAGCGCGACGCCGCGATCGGTGCCGTCGGCCATCTCGACGTTGGCGGTGACGTAGGCGGCGAAATCGCGGAAGCGGAGCATCACGCCCTTCGGCAGCGAGGTCGTCCCGCTGGTGTACATCAGGATCGAGATGTCCTCGTCCTCGACTTCGGCTTCGGCGTCGTCGGGCTCGGCCTTTGCGAGCAGAGGCTCGACATGCCGCATCCCGCTCGCTTCGTTGCCGAGCGCGACGATCTGCGCGACCTTCAGCCGCGGCCTGATTCGGTCGATCAACTCTGCGTAGCGATCGCCGACCAGCAGCAGCCGCGTGTTGGCGGTGTTGATCATGTACTCGAGTTCGGCGTCCTTGGCGCGGTAGTTGAGCGGCAGGAAAGTCAGGCCGGCTTTGGCGGCGGCGTAGTAGCATTGGATATACAAATCAGAGTTGGTATCGAGCACCGCGAGCACGTCGCGCGGCTGCAAGCCGAGTTGCTTGAACACCGCACACAGGCGCGACACGCGATCATTGAGTTCCGCGTACGTCAGCCGCCGATTGCCGAACACCAGAATTTCCTGATCCGGCACGATCGACGACGGGATCGTCACGAAGTTAACCGTATTCACAGAAACGTCCTCCTGGGCGCCGATTCATCTGCGCCGCGCAGCCGGTCGATGCCCGCTACGCGCCGCTCGATCCGCCACCATCGCCAGTCTCTTCGCCAAGCGCCGTTCGAGGTCGAGGCCGTCCCTCAGCGGCAACTCAAGACCTCCCCACACGGCCAGCTTGAGCATCGCCGAATGCGCGCGCGGCAACCGTCCGACCTCGCGCGCGAGTTGCAGCGACGCGCGATCGAGGTGGGCAGCCGGGACCACATCGGCGACCAAACCTACAAGTAGCGCTTCCTCTGCGTCAATCCAACGCCCGGTGATACACAGATCGAGCGCGCGGCCGAGGCCGAGTCGGCGCGGGGCGGTCTGTGTGCCTGCGACGCCGGGGATCATGCCGGCGCCGGTCTCGGGCAGGCAGATTTTCGTGTCGTCGGCAGCGATCGCGAAGTCGCAGAGCAGCGCCATCTCGAGGCCGCCGCCGACGGTGTAACCGTGAAGGGCGGCAATCGTCGGGATTGGCAGCGCGCGCATCGTGCCCCAGACGTCGCGGCGAAAGCGCACCCATCGCGCGACGATCGGCGACGGCGCCATGCCGAATTCCGCGAGGTCGCCGCCGGCCGAGAACGCCGGACCAGCGCCGCGCAGCACCATCGCGCGCACCTCAGAGTCGTCGTGGATCGCGCCGAGCACGCCGAAGAGTTCGTCGCGCATCGCCATGTTGTAGGCGTTGAATTGCCGCGGACGGTTCAGCGTGACGAGCGCGATTGGCCCGCGCCGATTGTACAGAACCGCGCGATCGCTGCTCGCCATCAGGACTTAACCCGAGTGCAGGTCGGCGCTGTCGCTGCTGGCGACGGCCGGGCGTCCGCGTTCATAAACGACTTTGCCGGCGACGATCGTGATATCGACGCTGATGTTCATCAGATCGGCCGGCGGCAGCGCGAGCGGATCGCGCGGCAGGACAATCAGGTCGGCAAGATAGTCGGGTTCGATCGCGCCGGTGTCGAGTCCAGCGAGGCGCGCGGCTTCGGTGGTGAAAAGCGCGAACGCGTCGATCGGAGCAAGCGCTTCCGCGACGCCCATCTCGGCGCCATCGACGGTCGTGCGCGAGATTGCCGCGGCGATCGCCGCGAAGGGGCGCGCAGGCGTGACTGGCGCGTCGGTCGCGCCGGCCAGCTTGATACCGGCGTCTTTCAGGCTCCGCGCGCGATAGAGATACGGAATCAGGCCCGGCTCCTCGGCGTACTTAGGCCCGCGAAAATGGATGAAGCCGGGATTGGTCACGACCCACGCGTCGAGCGCCGCGAGCCGATCCACATAGTCAGGCGGGATCATTCCGCCGTGCTCGATGCGCAGATTCGGCATCGCGCGATCGCCGGGAATCTGCGGGCGGGCCAGTTCGAGCGCGGCAAGCGTTTCTTCGAGTTCCTCGACTTCGGTGACGTGAAATGCGCAATCGAGGCCGCGCGTGAGCGCGAGGCGCACTGGCCGCGACAGGCCGGCGCGATCGTAAGGATAGCCCGGCATGAACTTCACGCCAGCGAGCGCGATTCCCGCCGCGTGCGCGACCTTAGCGCAGTGATCGATTGAATCGAGATGCTGCGCGCCGGCCATCACGCCGACGCGCTGCGTGATCGCATTCGCCTGCACGAGCTTGGCGAAGAGTTCGAACTCCGCCGAGCCGTTGCGCGTGGTCGCGTCGGTGAAAGTGGTCACGCCGGCGGCCGAGAGTTCGCGGCTCATCACGCGCGCGCGCGATTCGAGTTCGGAACGCGTCACGAGCGGCAGATGCTGCGTCACCCAGGTTTCCATCCCGACCACGAGGCCGGTCAGTTTGCCGGCGCCGTCGCGGAATAGCTGCGCGCCCTCGGGCGGCGCGAAATTCGGCGCTTCCAGACCGAGCAGATTGATCGCGCGGGAGTTGAGCCAGGTCGCATGCAACGTCTGATGGCGCAACCGGAGCGGATTTTTCGGCAGTGCCTGGTCGAGCTCGGCGCGCGTCGGTCCGCGCCGCTCGTACATCAGCGCCTCGTCGCAGCCGAACGCGCGGAGCCAGTTGCCGGGAGGAGTCTTGCCCGCCGCGACGCGCAAGTCGGCGAGCAAGTCGCCGACACTGCGGCATCGTTGCACGGAGAGTCCAGTCGCCGCGGCGGCCGCTTCGAGGAAGTGGAGATGCGAATCGATAAAGCCGGGAGCGACGGCGCGTCCCGCCAGTTTGATCAAATGAGTGCGCGGGCCGACCATCGATTTGAGGTCGGCGAAATTTCCGAGGGCGAGAATCTGACCGCCGGAGATCGCGACCGAATCGCTCTCGGGGTGGCCCACGACCACGCCCTCGTGGAGCATCAGGTCGGCTTTCCCGGCTATCGCAGCCAATGTTCGATCAGTCCTCGGCGCGCGACGATCGCGCGGACCGGATCGTCAATCCGACGACGGCAGCGGTTTGGCTTCCTTGATTCTCATCTCGGCGTCGCAACAATCGAGCGCTCCCGTTCCCGCCTTGTTGCAGAGCACTTCGGTGCCGCACTTCTCGCACATGTAACGTTTTCCCAGCGTGTTTGCCATTCTGACCGCTCCTCACATCCAGGCGCGAACGCCTGCTTGAATATCTAAAGTATCGGTTGAACTCGGTTAAATAACGATTCCCGCGCTCGCGAACATTATCTAGCGAAAACATTTCGATCATGCGAACGGCAAATCACTCACCGTCGCGCCACCGCTGTCCGCGATCGAAACGCGAGTGCCCGGCGTCCATGCGCTATGATGCAAAATCGCGAGCGCAATCGCGCCGAACCGCGGCGACCATGCGACGCTGCTCAAGCGGCCGACTTCTTTTCCCTGCAAACTCACGACGGCGCCGCGCTCGGCGATGCTCTCCAATCCAAGTCCCCGCAGGCGTTTTTTCAAAGCGCCGCGCGCGGTTGCGCGCTCGATTGTCTCCTGCCCGACGTAGCATCCCTTGTTGAACGAGATCGCGCGATTAAGCCGCGCCTCGAGTGCGATCGTCTTGTCGGTTGTATCGACGCCGATTCGCGCGATTCCGTTTTCGACGCGGATTATTTCAGTGACTGTGGCGTCGATCAGTCGGACGGCGGGCATTTGATCGATCATGCTCGCGACGATCGATGCGGCGGTGGCGCTTGGCACGATCACGCTGAATGCCGGCGCGCCGTAACGCGGCATCCTGCCGACGATCATCTCGATCGTCTCCGATGTCTTGGCGGACGTTTTGCCGTTGTGCGACCAAATCTTCTCGAGCGACAACGCCTCGCCTGCGACGAGCTGCACGGCCGCGGCTGCCTTCGGACCCTCGACATCGATTATCGAAAGTTCAAGTTCATCTTCAAATTCCACGTCGTCGGCAACCAGCAGACGCTCGAGATGCGCGCGGGCGCGACTCCACGCTTCAGCCTCGATATCGAGCAGCAACGCGTCGTCCGTCACCCAGATGAAAAGGTCCGCGATCACGTGCGCATGCTCGGTGAGAATCAGCGCCGGCAGGATCGCGCCGGGCGCGGCGCCTTTGACGTCCGCACTGCACATCCCATGGAAGAAAGTCACGCGATCGTCACCGATCACCCGCACGATTTTTCTCTCGCCGAAAATTCGCACGCCCGCGCCGCCGACAACTGCCGCGTAGTCGGCCTCGAGCCCGCTGGCCGCGCCGTTCGCACTATCTTTCGATTCCACGCTGTTCACGATCCTTAGAGCTTATCCGATATGGGAATCGACCGCTATTTAGGCGGTTCTTTTATGCGCGGTCATCTGAATATAATCCGAACCAACACGGAGGGAAAAAATGATGGGCGCATTCATTCTTGGTCTGATCATCGGCGCCGGCGGCGCTCTGATTTTGCTAATCTACGACGAAGGTGAAGTGTTCCTTAAACTTTCGCGGCGAATCAAGGCGTCGGTCGAGCGCTATCGCCAATCGTCGTAGGACGCGCGAACTCGAGTGAGAATCACGGGGGAAAATCTGCGCCGCGGAGCGCGAATCATTACTGCATTGTCGCGCTGCTGCGCGATTCTCGGGTTACTGCTGCTCGCGACCCCCCCCGTGTCGAGCGCCGACGACATGCAAGCGACCGCCTCGCAGTTGAGCGACAATGCGTTTCGCCTGCTGAATTCGATCAACACCGGAGCGGGCAAGGCAGGACCGATTCTCGCTCCCGTCGCGAGCTTGGCGGGCGACGCGCAAACGCTTTCGGCGGCGTTGACGGCCAACGACCGCGACGAGGCGAGCCGCGCGATGACTTCGATCCTGAGCGATCGCGCGCAAATCAATTCGCTCACGGCCAGCGGTTCGAACGGTATGAATCTCGCCGAATGGAATGCGCTGAAATCGCAAATCAGCGAGCTTGAAAAAAATATTCCGGCGGCCAAGGTTGCGCCCGCGTCGGTGACCAGCCGGGCCGCGACGCTGTCATCAATCGCACCGCCGTCGGCCGAGAGGCTTCCCGCAGCGCCGAAGATCCAGATCGCGTCGCGGGTTTTCAAAGAAGGGGCGGTGCGCGTGAAAGGATTTCTGCAAGGCACCGATCTCAAATCGGCGGGCATCTACGACGGCGAGCAGAAGAGCAGGGATATCGACGTCGCGAGTACGCGCGGCGAGCAGCGGGTAAATTTCGATTTTACGATCAGGAGTCCGTCGCCCGCCGAATCGATTCGGGTGTCTGATTCCTATGGCCGCGAGGCGCATGCGACGGTCGCGCCGGACGCCTCGATGGCGGCGGCGACGCATGGGCGCGAGGAGTTGATCGAAGTCGAGCCGGGCGCCGGCAGCGGCGGCAGGACGATCGAGGGACCGATCGCGTCGAGCGGTCCCGCACCGCGCAACAACACCGCGGAGATTCCGCGCCCGGGCGACGCGGATTCGCCGTCGCGGCGGCGGATGGGCGCCGGTCCTTCGCTCGGCGGACTTACCGACGTGCAGATCAACGTGATCGACGCGGAAGAGGTGATGGGCGCGCCGGGCAACGTCGAAGTGGTCGGACAGATCGCGGGGCGCGGCGTGAAGCGCGCGGGCGTCTATGTGAACGGACGCCTCGCGAAAGCGATCCCGCTGAGCGCGGGCGGCTTCAGCGGCTTCGACGTCACCTTCCCGATGCCGCCGCGCAGCGATGCGAAAATCCGCGCGTATGGCAATGGCGCCGATTTCGTCGAGGCGTCGATCGACACGACCGGCAACAGCGAGGGCGGGTTGAATACGTACAACAACACGCCGATGTACGCGCCGCCCGGATATCCCGCCTATCCCGGCGCACCGTACGGACGCCCGAATCCGTATGCCTATGGCTCGAATCCCTATGCCTACGGCGCGAATCCGTACGCGCCGAATCCGTACCCCAACGGCTACGGCCCGCCGCCTCCATACGGAGCGCCGCCGGGATACGGATATCCGCCGCAGCCCGCGCCGAAGACGCCGTGGTGGAGCAAGATTCTGCATTGAAGGACTGGCTTGCGCCGCAGCTAACTTGCCGCCCCCAGCGGCGCTACTGTAGTATGGATTACTTAATTTATGCTTCGAGAGTGCCCCTAATATGCTTATCCAAGCGACGCAACTGCGCGCCGGAATGATCGTCGAGTACAACAAGGATCTGTATCGCGTGATGATGATCACGCACATCACGCCGGGCAACTGGCGCGGGATGGTGCAGACCAAGTTGCGCAATATCAAGTCCGGCTCGCAAACTGAAAATCGGTTCCGCTCGGAAGATCGCGTCGAGCGCGTCATCCTGAATCAGCACAAGATGCAGTTCCTCTATCAGGACGGCGACGATTTTCATTTCATGAACACCGAGAACTACGAGCAGATCACGATTCCGAAGGAACTGATCGAAGACGTCGTCGGTTTTCTCACGCCGAACCTCGAAGTCGAAGTCGAGTTCTATGAAACGACGCCGCTCAACGTGACGCTGCCGAAAACCGTCGCGCTGAAAGTCGTGCAGGCGGACCCCGGAATGAAAACCGCGGCGGTGAACAATACGCTCAAGGCGGCGACGCTCGAAACCGGGATGGTGATCCAGGTGCCGCATTTCGTGGCCGAAGGCGACACCATCACGATCAACACCGAGACGCACGAGTATCTGTCGCGCTCGAAGTAACGGTTCGATCGCGGAACCGCGCGACGATTAGCCAGGCGGCCGGACCCGCGCACAAAAATGAGAAGCGTCGAACGTGCGCATCAGATGCGCCGCAGTCCCGCGCGTCCGCGCGATCGCGCCGCGCCGCATCCGCTGCGGTTCGGACCGAATCTATACATCGCGCATACGCAGCCGGGATTCGAAACGATCGCGGCTGACGAGATCGAATCGCGAATCCGCGGCGCTCGCGAAATCACGCGGCGCGCAGTGCCCGATCGCGCCGGCATGTCGATCTTCTTTGCGCCCGCGCCGCAACCGATCGCGAGCCTTCGCACCGCGGAGGATATTTTTGCGCTCGCGGGCTATCGCGCCGGACTCGCGCCGGAGACCAGTTCGCTCGAAAAAATTCGCGGCGCGGCGCGCGACGCTCCCTTCGTCGAGGCCGGCGTGCAGTGGCGCGTCCATTTTTCACCCGGCAGCCGCGCGGGCCGGAGACTCAGATTTCGCGTCGTCGCGCGCATGGCGGGTGAGCATGAATTTCGCCGCGTCGATTTTCAGCGCGTGGTCGAGCGCGGAATCCTCGAGCGGCGCGATCACACGTGGCGTCTCGACGAAGCCGACGCCGACGTCGAGTTCTGGGCGACGATGATCGACACAGAATTTTTCATCACGGTGCGGCTCAGCGACGACCGGATGCGCCATCGCGACTACAAAACGGCGCATCGGCCCGCGTCGCTGCGTCCTGCGACGGCCGCCGCGCTCGCATGGCTCTCGTCGCCGCAGGATGACGACGTGGTGCTCGATCCATTCTGCGGCGCGGGCACGATTCTGATCGAGCGCGCGCATCTGGGGCGCTATTCGATGCTGCTCGGCAGCGACCGCGATCGCGAAGCACTCGCCGCGGCCGAGGCGAATGTCGGCAATCGCTACCAGCCGATCAAACTCGAAAATTGGGACGCCGCCGCGATACCGCTCGAGGCGGGCAGTGTGGATGCGATCGTCACCAACCTGCCGTGGGGCATCAGGTACGGCACGCACGGCGAGAATCGCAAGCTGTATCCGCGATGGTTCGCGGAGTTCGGCCGGGTGCTGAAAAGCGGCGGCCGGATGGTGCTGCTAACCGCCGAATGGCGGCTGATGCGCGATCTCGAGCGTGCTCGAAAAATCGCACCGGAAAAAACGTATCGCGTTTCGATCCTCGGCACGCCCGCGGCGATCTACGTTTGCAAGAAAATCTGATCCTTCCGCTCGAGCTTCGAATTGCTCGATCAGATTGCTCGTCAGATAGTGCGGCCCACCGCTTCGGCGAGCGGCTTGAGCGCCTTCATCAAATTGGCGAATCGCGCGGGCTTCAATTGTTGCGGACCGTCGGACAGCGCGCTCTCCGGCTTCGGATGCACTTCGATCAGCAAGCCGTCCGCGCCCGCCGCGATCGCCGCCAGCGCCATCGGCGCGACCAGCGAGTAAATGCCGGTGCCGTGACTCGGATCGACGACGACCGGCAGATGCGACCATTCCTTCAGCAGCGGCACCGCGTTCAAATCCAGCGTGTTGCGCGTCGCCGTTTCGAAAGTGCGGATGCCGCGCTCGCACAGGATGACGTTCGGGTTGCCCTCGGACAGGATATACTCCGCGGCCATCATGAATTCTTCGAGCTTGGTGGACATCCCGCGCTTGAGCAGAATCGGCTTGTTGGTTCTGCCGAGCCGCCGCAGCAGCGAGAAATTCTGCGCGTTGCGGGCGCCGACCTGCAGCACGTCGGCATGCTCAACGACCAGATCGATGTCGTGCGGATCCATGATCTCGGTAACGACCGGTAATCCGACGCGGCGGCCCGCCTTCTCCAGCAGCACGAGGCCCTCGCCTTCCATGCCCTGGAACGAGTACGGCGAGGTGCGCGGCTTGAACGCGCCGCCACGGAGCATGTGAGCACCCGCAGCTTTGACCGCGTCGGCGGCGGCTTCGATCTGCGCCTCGCTCTCGATCGCGCACGGACCCGCGATCACCGCGAGTCGTTTGCCGCCGATCTCGGCGTTGCCAATCCTGATCGTCGAGCCCTCGGGCCTGACCTCGCGCGAGGCGAGCTTGAATGACTTGACGACCGGCATCACGCGCTCGACGCCTGCCACCGATTCGAGGTGCGTCAGTTGATGCTTTGCGCCGCGCTCATCGCCGACGCACGCGACGACCGAGCGCTCGATGCCGCTGATTACGTGCGCCTTGTAGTCGAGGTCCTCGACCATCCGGACGACGGCCTGGATTTCTTCCTCGGTGGCGTGAGCCTTCATTACGACAATCAAAAGTTGAACTCCCTCGGCCCGATTATTCAGCGAATTAGCGCTTGGATGCCGACCTGCGATAGAATGACTCAGGAAAGTCTAGTAATTCTAACGTTACACCGGTCTGCGATCGACAGGAGTTGAGCACCGCGCGCGGGCGCGACGCGACGGAGACTAATTTGCCAGGCAAACCGCAACGGCCGCTTCGGATTATCCATACGTCGGACGTGCATCTCGAGACCGATACCTTCGGTTCCGGCGAGCGCGGAGTCCAGTTGCGCGATCGCGTGCGCACTGCGTTCGGCCGCGTGATCGATATCGCCAATGATCGCAGCGCCGACTTGTTGCTGATTGTCGGCGATCTGTTCGATTCCGCGCGCGTCAGCGAAGAAGGCCTCGCGTTTGCGCTCGGCACGATCGGGCGCGCGCAGATGCCGGTGGTGATGATCCCCGGCAATCACGACGCGCACGACGAGCGCTCGATTTACGCTGGCTTGGCGCCGAACGCACTGCCTGAGAATCTGCATCTGATTCTCGAACCCGAAGGCAAGGTGCTCGATTTCGATCATCTGGCGACTCGCGTATGGGGTCGCGCGCTGGTCGAGCATTCGCCCGACTATCGGCCGCTGCACGGCGTTCCCGAGCGGGAGGACGGGCTCTGGAATATCGCGCTGGCGCACGGTTTCTTCATGGAAGAAGGCGAGATGGAGCGGTCCTCGCCGATCACGCCGCAAGATATCGAGCGCAGCCGCTACGATTATATCGCGCTCGGCCACGTGCACATTTTCAACGACGTATCGCAGGGGAACACCCGCGCCTTCTATTGCGGCACGCCCGCACCGCTTTATTCGAGTGATAATTCCGGCTGGGTGCTATGGGTGAACTGCGTCCCCGGCGAGCCAGTCGCAGTCGAGCGCCTGGTAGTCGGCGAATAGTTTCACCCCGCGCAACTGCTCGCACTGACGATTCGTTCCAGGGTCCGCAACGCGACCCATTTTGAAAGTCGCTTCGCGACTCGCCGAGACCTTCAGCGTCCCGACGCGGCACCGTCGCTTCGCTTGAGTTCAGGATAGATCTCCGAGAGTCGCCGCCACATCAGCTCGAGCGTGTAACTGTCGAACGACTCGATAGCGAAGTCGAGCGCGCCCTCGCGAATGAACACTTGCGCATCGTAGGGATGCCGCGACGCATTGACGATCACGATCGAGGTTTCAGGCGATTCGCGGCGAATCGTCCTGAAGACCGAAACCGTGTCGTAGCCGCCGGTCGATCTAAGACCAACGTCGAGCGTGACTACGTGCGGGCGCGTGGTGCGAAACAGATCGATAGCCTGGCGGGCGGTTTCCGTCTCGGCGACGACCTCGCATCCGCCGCATTCGAGATGCTGGCGAATAACGTCCCGGGCGGCTGGCGAGCAGTCTGCGATCAATACACGTACTGACATCGATTTTCTCCAATACGCTCGCTCTGCCCCGGTGCCACAAGGTTCAGCGACGCAATTGCTCCGTACGTGAGCAAGGGTGAGGCCAAGAACGGCAGATGCTGGATTGGGTGCCAATCGTTCGCAGAAGGTACTGGACACCTTTCCAAAAAAGACGATTTGGCTGCCGCGAAAGATGAATCCTAACAAAACAGCCTCGCGATGCGGTAGCAGGGGCGCGATTTTGTTGCATCGCCGTGACAGCTAATTGAGTCTGAAGAGAAGGTCCAGCCGCAAAAAAAAACGACGGGATCCGAAGATCCCGCCGTTCAACTAATCGCATTCGAGCTGCGAGCCGCAGATGCAATCGGATGATTACATCATGCCGCCCGGAGGCATCCCGCCCGGCATCCCGCCACCGCCCTTCTCGTCTGGCTTCTCGGCCACCATGCACTCGGTGGTCAGCAACAGGCTCGCGACCGACGCCGCGTTCTGCAACGCGCTGCGCACGACCTTGGTCGGGTCGATGATGCCGGCCTTCATCAGATCCTCGAACTCCTCGCTGGCTGCGTTGAATCCGAAGGGGCCCTTGTTGTTCTTGATTTTGTCGACGACGACCGAGCCTTCCCAGCCCGCATTCGACGCAATCCACCAAGCCGGTCCTTCGACCGCCTTCTTGATGATCGCGATGCCGACCTTCTCGTCTTCGCCGGCGCGGAGGTTATCGAGCACGCCTGACGCGCGAATCAGCGCGACGCCGCCGCCCGGGACCACGCCTTCTTCGACCGCGGCGCGGGTTGCATGGAGCGCATCCTCGACGCGCGCCTTCTTTTCCTTCATTTCGATTTCCGTCGCCGCGCCGACGCGAATCACCGCGACGCCGCCGACCAGCTTCGCGAGCCGCTCCTGCAGCTTCTCGCGATCGTAGTCCGAAGTCGTCTCTTCGATCTGCGCGCGAATCTGCTTGATGCGCGCCTCGATGTCGTTCTTCTTGCCGGCGCCGTCGATGAGCGTGCAGTTGTCCTTGTCAACGACCAGGCGCTTGGCACGGCCGAGATCGCTCAGCGTGATGTTCTCGAGCTTGAGTCCAAGCTCCTCTGAAATCGCATGTCCGCCGGTGAGAACCGCGATGTCTTCAAGCATCGCCTTGCGCCGATCGCCGAAGCCCGGCGCTTTGACCGCGACGCACGACAGCGTGCCGCGAATCTTGTTCACCACCAGCGTGGCGAGCGCCTCACCTTCGATATCCTCGGCGATGATCAGGAACGGCTTGCCGCTCTTGGCGATGGTCTCGAGGATCGGCAGCAGGTCCTTCATCGAGGAGATCTTCTTCTCGTGGATGAGGATGTAAACGTCCTCGAGCTTCGCTTCCATCCGCTCCGGATCGGTCACGAAGTACGGCGAGAGATAGCCGCGATCGAACTGCATGCCCTCGACCACTTCAAGCTGGGTCTCGAGGCCGCGCGCCTCTTCAACCGTGATGACGCCTTCCTTGCCGACTTTTTCCATCGCCTCGGCAATGATATCGCCAATCGTCGAGTCGTTGTTGGCCGAGATGGTCCCGACCTGGGCGATTTCCTTGCGATCCTTGGTCGGCTTCGACAGATTCTTCAATTCGGCGGTGATCGCCTCGACGGCGCGGCTGATGCCCCGCTTGAGCGACATCGGATCGTGCCCGGCGGCAACCATCTTGATGCCCTCGGTGAAGATCTGGCGCGCGAGCACGGTGGCGGTGGTGGTGCCGTCGCCGGCGATGTCGGAGGTCTTCGAGGCGACCTCTTTGACCATCTGCGCGCCCATGTTCTCGAACTTGTCTTCGAGCTCGATTTCCTTGGCGACGGTGACGCCGTCCTTGGTCACGGTGGGAGCGCCGAAGCTCTTTTCGAGCACGACGTTACGGCCCTTGGGGCCGAGGGTTACGGTGACTGCGTCGGCGAGGACATTCACCCCTTTCAGGATTTTCTCGCGCGCCTCTTGTGCGAAACGTACTACCTTTGCAGGCATGGTTTTTTAGCTTCTCCTGGGTTCAAGTTCGTCGAAAAGATCCGTTTGCAACTGCCGGAACAGCGGGTCGCCTATTCGAGGATTCCGAGGATGTCGTCCTCGCGCATAATGATTAGATCTTCGCCCTCGAGCTTGATCTCGCTGCCCGAGTACTTGCCGAACAGGATCTTGTCGCCCACCTTCACTTCGATTGGGATGAGCTTGCCCTCGTCGTATTTGCCCTTGCCGACGGCAATCACTTTGCCTTCCTGGGGTTTTTCCTTGGCGGTGTCGGGAATAATGATGCCGCCCTTGGTCTTCTCTTCTTCCTTGATGCGCTTGATCAAGATGCGATCACCAAGCGGTCTGAATCCTTTCATGGGGAACGGGAGCCTCCTTGCCTTGCTAACAGTGAATTGATTGACCGGATGGAGTCCGGTCCGGACGAAACGTAATCATTCCGTGGGATTTGTCAATTGGCACTCGCACGTCGCGAGTGCTAACGGCATACTAGCGCCATCGCCGGGAAATGCAAGCCCTGTGAACAACCCTGTGGAGGAACCTTGCTCATCGCTCGGCTCTTTCCGTCATCCCGAGCGAAGGGCTGCCGGAGTCGAGGGATCTCGATCGAGCATCGCGAAACGTCGACCAGCGTGAGCGAGCCCGACTAGACCTGCTTCGGCATCTCACTCTTGTCACTCAGAGCGCAGCGAAGAATCCCGGATCTTTTTGCTGTTAGAAGCAGGCCAAAACCATCTGTCGCGAAGCGGGTGAGGCATCAGGAGGCCGTCAGAATGTGACGGGGTGGGCGATTTGCTCGGAGATTGCCTCGGCGAGGCGAGGATACAGCTCGTGGGCGTCCTTGTCGTCGAGCCAGGTCGCGCGACTGGCGTCCCACTTGTAGTGGAAGCCGTGCGCGCCGGCGGCGAGCCACATCTGCTTCATCTGCGATTGGCGGCTCAGCACGAACTTGGCGCCGTCGGCGAACTCGATATTGACGACGCCCTCGGCGGCCGAGAAATCGACCTCGTCGGGATCGAGATCTTCGAGCCACTTCGCGACCTTGGCAAGGCAGGCGTCGGAGAGTTTCAGAAATTCTGCGTCGTCCATGATTTAAACTTTTCCTAATTGCTGATTTTTGCAGAATCTGATCGCTCTCCACTGTTGTCGCCTGGTCGCCAATGTTTGTCATTCTGAGCGAAGCGAAGAATCCCTTCTTTGCCTCGCCCGCTTCGTTGCGGGAGAGGCGGCCGAGGCGCTTGCGACGAGGCGGTGAGGGTGCAGACGGCGCAAGCAAAAAGATCCGGGATTCTTCGGCGTCGCAGCCTTGGCCTCAGAATGACAAAGTGGTCGGCCTCGCCGATCGTGAAACAAAGCAGTCGTCGCTCTGTGCCGAAACAAATTCACAAGCTTTCCGGATGACACAAAAATAATCAACGCTGCTGGGGACCTTTCTTGCGCAGTTCTTCGTCGCGATAGCGCTTGAAGAGGATCGTCCATTCGTTCGAGCCTTCGACGACGCCGCGCTTGATCGACGATATCTTGCGCCGCACGATCGCGTCGATTTCGTCGCCCTGCTCGCTGAACTGAGCGACCAGTTCGCGCGCCTGGCGGAGCGCCAGCGGAAAATTCGATATCTCGGCCAATCCTTCGTCGCGGAGTTTTGCGAGCGATTCGCGCGCGAGGAACAGCACTCGTGCTTCGGTAAATTTCATTTCAATTCAGATCGATCTTACAGCGTGAAGTTTTTCTTCTCGGCGAGGCGCTGGCGAATCAGTCCGCGCAGCCGCGTAACGTCGAGGCGGGTGTCGCGGCGCGCTTCGGCCTCGGCCATCTGGTCGGCCTCTTCGTCGATTTTGGCTTCGGTTTCGAAATTTTCAGACATCAACTCGACCACGCAAGCGACCAGGTCCTTGAGGTCGGCTTTGGGCTTGACTGCGCCGCGATCGACGAGGCCCTGCACCAGATGATTCGCGAGCGCGTCGATTTGAGCTTCCCGAACCGCCATGGGTAGTTCCTTGCCCGCGCGTCAGCGGGGCTTCTTGGCGTTCTCTTTATCCTGCTCTTCCTTGTAAACGGCGTCCATCTTGGGTTCGAGGACTTCGTAAAATTCCTTGATATGGCCGATGTTGGCGGCGAGGTCGCCGGGAAACCATCGCAGCATCGAGGTCGAATCGGGGCGCGCGGTCCCCGAGCGCGAGCATACGTCGATATCGCCGGACGGCAGGATGGTGATTCTGACGTCGTCTTCCCAGCCGAAGATGCGCGTGCGGTAGATGCAATCGAGCGTGTAGTTATGCGGGTCGGCCTTGATGATTTTCCAGCCGCCGAGCGAATTGACGGTCTCCTGCGACAACTGAAACAGCTTCTGGCGCGAGAGGCCGGGGAAACCGCGGCGAATCAATTCCGGAAAGACGTCATCCTCTGGCGTCACACCAACGGTCGGAGTTGGCGTCGGTGTGGCGGTCGGGGACTGCTTCGCGGCGGCGATCAACTGGCGCATCTTCGCTTCTTCGGGCGACATCGGTACGGGCGACGGCGCCGCGGCGGCGTGGAGCACGCCGTTCGGCCCCATCTCGCAAACCACGCTGCCGTGGCCGTCTTTGCTGGCGGCGGCCGAATTCATCGTGACGAATCGAATCACGCGCTGCCTGGCGCCGGGCTTTTCGAAGGGCGTCTCGTTGTTCATCATGATCGCGATGCCCGCCACGGCGCCGGCGAGGCCGGCGGCGAAAATCACGAGCCGCAGCAATACGAAGAAGATTCGGCGCAGGAACGGCACGAAGATCAGCACCGCGACGGCGACCAGCGCTGCGACGAGAATCGGCAAAGTGAACATGCTCGGATGAATGCCTATCTGTTTTTGGAGGGAGTGCGCAAGCGCGTTTTCATAGCCTGAGCCAAAAACAACCGGCGCGATCTTTGAGGATCGCGCCGGCCTTTACGATTCGATAGTTCTTGTCAGCTCGATCAGGCGGGCGCTGCGGCGAAGCCCTCTTCGCCGTCGCCGCGCAGGATCGCGTCGAAGCGCTTGCCGAGATAGAAGCGGCGCGCTTCGTCATCGGTGACGGTGGCGCGGCGCACGTCACGGCGGCGAATCGGCCAGATGCCGCCAACCATCGGATGGCGCCCCTGCCGGTAGCTGAAAAAATAATAGGTGAACTGGCGGAGCACCGCGCGACGCGACTCGGCGTCGAGATTACGGCCTGCGCAAACGGTGAAAATCGTGTGCAGCAAGCGCGGAATCGAGTAGAAACCGAGGAACGCATCGCGATACGCGCCGAGCCAGCTTTCCGTGTCGAGCTTCTCGTGCTTCAGCGTCACGTGCTGCGAGTCGAGCTGGTTGAAATCCCAATCGATAATCGAGCCTTCCTTGGTGAAACGGACCTGGTCTTCGGTGCCCGGCAGCGGCGTCATGATAAAGAACGACACGATATCGAAGCCGATCTTCTTGAGCGTCGCCGCGGCAACGCGTCCGCAATCGGGGCCGTCGAACGGGAAGCCCAGCATGTAGCCCGCATGCACCGATACGCCGACCTTGTGCCAGTTCTCGACGACGCGCTTGTACTTGTCGATCACGTGGGCGCGCGCCGCTTCGATTTTCCACTTATGCTGGCGATCGTCGGTGTTCTGATACTTGGTCGCGAAGTTCAGATTGTCGGGATTGAGCGACTCGATTCCGACGAATGCCTGGTAGCATCCGGCGGCGGCGGCCAGTTCGGTAAATTTGCGGCTGCGGCGATGCTTGGCGGTCTCGGCCTCGCCCTCGGCGACATTCGCGTAGCATGACGCGTCCACGTCGACCTGCATCATGAAGGAGAGTTTCGGGTACTCTTTCTTCACGTCGATCAGGCCGGTCAGAATTTCTTCCCATCGCGGCGAGCGGAAGAAGTCGTCATCGACCAGGAACAGCGATTCGATACCGTGATTGCGGCACGCATCGCGCACCCAACTGACGACCGAATCAGGTTCGCGCGAGCGCATCGTGCGCCCCATCACATTTTTTACGCTGCAGTACGAGCAGGTGAAGGGGCATCCGCGCGAGGTATCGAGCGTGGTCATCGATTCGTTAAAAAATCGCGTTAGATATCGATCGTCGAGCACCGGCAGCAGCGAGTCGGTAATCAGCGGGACGATGATGTCGTCCTGGCCGGTCTTGGCGCGGATACCTTCGGTCACGGTGTAATGCTTCTGCAGGTCGCCGCGGAGAAAATCCTCGACGATCGCGCCCCAGATATTTTCCGCCTCGCCGACCACCGTGGTGACGCCGCATTCGTTTAGAAATTTGCATGAATCGGGGAACCCGCTGACGTGAAAACCACCCATCATGGTGGGCAGTCCCTCGGCGACAAATTGCAACGCGAGATCGCGCCCGCGCGGATACTGATTCGATTGCACGCCGGCCAGCCCCATCAGCAACTCGACGCCATCCTCGCGCGCCTTCTCCTTGATTGCCGTGATGGTCTGGGGGCTGACGATGCCGTCACATATCTCATCCCAGATGACGGTCTCGAGGCGGACATTGCGCTCGCCGGCGCAGCGCTTGTTGAACGCCTCATTCAGGGCGGTCAGGACGGTCAAAGTGTTGTTGGGCTGGACGCCATAGCGGAAATATTGGACGTAGCCCTCCTCGTCGTAGCGGGAGGGTTTTATGAAATAAACCCGGATTGTGCGGCAGGGCTCCGGCTTGACCGCCCCGTGGGCGAGCGCGGCTTGGGTTGCCGTCAATTGCAGCGTGACCGTCGAGCGATTTCCGCCGTAGCGACTCGTCCCGAGCAGCCAGTAGAGTACCGCTGCGCCGAAGACGAGGAATATTCCAAAAAAAGCAAGCAATACCATCAACAGTTCCTCTTCCACCCCACCTTATCTTGTTTCATCGACGATACCTAACCAGTCGGTCAGAGTAAACTATCCCAGACCCGACCAGTCAAGATTTCAAGATAAAAGTGGATGCTAAACACTAACCAATTCCGGGCCGGGGATTCGGATCAACGATACATCTCGACCAGGTTGATCAGCCCCAAATCCCGGTAGCGCTCAACCAGGTAGCCCTTGACCTCCTGCACGGTGGCCATCTGCAGCGTTTCGCGAGCGATGAGCCGCGCAGTTTGATAGTCTACCGCGCGAATCACCTTTCGCACCACCGGAATAAAGAGGGGGCTGAGGCTCATTTCGTCAAGGCCCATACCGACTAGCAATAACGTCGCCAACGGGTCGCTCGCCATCTCGCCGCAGATGCATACCTCCTTGTCGGCGGCGCGAGCGACATTGACGACTTCGGCGATCGCGGAAATCACCGCGGGATGCAGCGCCTCGTAGAGATGCGCGACGCGCGGATTGTTGCGATCGGCGGCGAGCAGGTACTGAATCAGGTCATTGGTGCCAACCGAGAAGAAATCGACTTCGCGGGCGAGGCGTGGCGCGAGCCACACCGCCGACGGCACTTCGACCATGATGCCGACTTCGATTTGCGGATTGTGCTCGAGGCCTTCGGCGAACAGCTCGGCTTGCGACTCGGCGAGCAATTCCTTGGCGCGGCGCAACTCCTCGAGGCTCGAGATCATCGGAAAAAGAATCCGCACGTTGTGGCGCGCGGCCGCGCGCAAGATTGCCCGCAATTGAACCTTGAACAGTCCCGACATCTCGAGCGAGATACGAATCGAGCGCCAGCCCAAAAATGGATTCTCTTCGCGCGGCACCCGCATGTAGGGCGGATACTTGTCGGCGCCGATATCGAGCGTGCGAATCGTCACCGGACGCTTGCCGACCTGCTCCAGTATCCGGTTGTAGAGCGCGAGTTGCTGCTCCTCGTCGGGAAAATCCTCGTAAGTGAGAAAGGAAAACTCGGAGCGCAGCAGGCCGATCCCCTCGGCGCCGTAGCGCAGCGCCATATGGACGTCTGGCAGCAGCGCGATATTCGCGAGCATCATGACGCGATGCCCGTCGCGGGTCGCGGTCGGTTCGTCGCCCTCCTCAATCAGTTCCTTCTTGAAGGCTTCATAGCGCTTCGACAGTCCGACGTAGTCACGCTCGATCTCGGCGCTCGGATTGACGTAAACGACGCCCGAGTTGCCGTCGAGCACCAGTTGATCGCCTTCGACGATCGATTCCATTAGATGCTCGACGCCGACCACGGTCGGAATCTCAAACGCGCGCGCCAGGATCGCCGCATGCGAAGTGACGCCGCCCGATTGCAGCGCGATGCCAACCAGCTTCTCGTGCGACACTAGCGTCATCTGCGAGAGCGTCAGCTCCTCCGCGACAATGATCGTCGCCTTGGCAAAAGCGCCCTTCTTGTCTTCCTGCCGGAGATGGCGCAGCACGCGATGGCCGACGTCGCGAAAATCGGTCGCGCGCTCGCGCAGATAACTGTCGGCGACCGCAAGCATCGAGGCGCTCAGTTCCTCGATCACGCGAAACAGCGCGCTCTCGGCGGTGTAGCCGTCGGCGATCGCTTGCCGGATGCGTCCGATGAATTCGTCATCCTCGAGAATCATGCGATGGCCGTCGAAGATCTGCAGATCGGAGTAGCCCATCATCGGCTCCATCCGGGTCTTCAGCACGCCGAGCTCGTGCCTGGATCGGACGAGCGCATCTTCGAGACGGCGCGCTTCCAACTTTGGATCGCGCGAGCGCTGATTGCGTTCGACGGTGCTTAGAAAAGTCCCGACGATATGCGCGTGGCCTTGCGCAAATCCGGGCGAGGCGGAAAGTCCGACCAGGCGCGGGCGGCGGATTTTCATCGGCGTCGCGACCCGCGTCTTGCCGCCGACCTTCTCGTAGTCCTTGAGCTGGCGATTCGCCTCGATCATGCGGCGGCGATATTCGAGCCGTTCCTTTTCCTTGGTCGCAAGCGTCTCGCGCAGTCGAAAGTGCGACAGGATTTGTGCGACCTGGTTGGCCGCGGTGCTGAGCAGGCGGATCTCACTGCGCGTGAATTTGCGGCGCTCGAGCGTCTGCGTGACCAGCACCCCGAGCGGCTTCTTGCGGCCGTCCTGAATCGGCACGCCGAGAAATGTGTGGTAGCGCTCCTCGCCGGTCTCGGGAAAATACTTGTAGCGCTCGTGGCTGATCGCGTCGGGTACGTAAACCGGCGCCTGCTTTTCGAGCACCATCCCGACGAGCCCTTCATCCATGCGCATTGAAACTTTGCCGACCGACTCACGATCGAGCCCGATAGTCGCTCGCAGCGTTACGCGCTCACGCTGCGGATCGAACAGATAGAGCGAGCAGACTTCAGCCTCCATGCCATTGGCGATCGTCTCGACGACGCGGTCCAGTGTGTCGCGCAAGTCGTCGGAATGCTCCCCGCTGATGGCGGAGAGATTTTCGATCAACGCGAGGCGATCCTTGTTGGTACTCATCGGTAAAAAACAGCTGCGGCGCGAGCAGTTTATCGCAGTGATTGGCGGGCAGACAATGACGCGCGCCGCAAAGCGCGATCAATTCAAGAATATTTCATCGCGTGGAAGTTGAATTTTCCTTTCAATTTGGCTGAGAGACGAAATGAAAGGAAAGATGCACGGCGACCTGGGTGACCGTCCTATTGCGGGAGCAGATAATCCGGCAGATCGAACCGGGCGAGCGCATTTTTCAGAAGGCCGCGGCCGGCACGGCATCGACCCGCCTTGATCGCGTCGATCAAGTCGCGCTCGGTCTTCACCGGCGCGTCGAGCAGCGTCGTGACGCATCCAACGGAGCCCGCCGAATGCGAATCCGAGCCCGCGACTTCCGCCATCCCGAGATGCCGCGCGACTTGTAGCGCGAAAACATTTTCGTCTTCGCTACATGCGCCGTTCAGCACTTCGATCGCATCGACGAGTCCGAAAATTTTGAGCTTCGCCGCACGATCGGGAAAGGTCGGATCGATCGGTTCGTGATCGGGATTGATAAACGAGAAGCGCGGGTCGAGCTTGTACCTGAACGGATGATTGGCGACGAGAAAGCCGCCCTCGCCGTCGATTACACGGCGCAATTCCGCGAGCTTGTAAATTCCCCCGATGTAGCGCTCGAGGCCGAACGCCCCGATATGCCCCATGTCGGTGGTGACTTCCATCCCGCGGAGAAAAATCACGCCCGAGTCCGCCGCCATCTCCGCGATCTCGCGGGAGTCCCACATCGTGTCATGCTCGGTAATACACACCGCGCCGATTCCGATCGCGCGGGCGCGCTCGACCAAATCCTTCGGCGCAAGATTCGAGTCCGAGCTGCCGCGATTGGTGTGCAGATGCAGATCGACGCTGAAGTAGGGCCCCGCGGGATGCGGGTGCCCGCTTCCTGATTCCGGCATAGTGACAGTGTTCGCCGCGCGAGGGTTCGCGCTACTTGGGCGGCTCCTTCGCGAGCGTGATCTTCTTCATGTGATCGCCCTGCTTGATCTGATCGACCACGTCCATGCCCTTGATAACAGCGCCAAAGACCGTGTATTGGCCGTCGAGACCCGGCTGCGGCTCGATGCAGATGTAGAACTGGCTGCCGCTCGACTCGCGCTGCGGATTGACGTCGTCGCCCGTCCGCGCGGTCGCGAGCGAGCCGCGCAAATGATGCTCATTCTTGTCGATCTCGGCGGGCACTTTGTAGCCGGGACCGCCCGTGCCGGTACCGTCGGGATCGCCGCCCTGGATAACGAACTCGGGGACCACGCGATGCCATTTCAGGCCGTTGTAGAAGCCATCGGTGGTGAGCTTCTCGAAGTTCGCGACCGTCTTGGGCGCAACCTTCGGATAAAGTTCGACGACGATCGTGCCGCGTTCAGTTTCGATAATTGCGTAGTGCCCTGTGTTTCTCACTGGTTGTCCATCCGCGTTGGAGCCGTTGCAGGCCGACGCGAAGACGAGGATCGCGACGAACGATGCAAGGCCCGACAATTTGAAATAGCTGCGCTTCATTGATTCGATTCTCTACCTATCGAGGAGCCGTATCGCCTGTTTGCGAGCGACCCCTCTGGAGTATTCGAGCCTAGCAGGCTTGGCAAGCGGCGACGCCGCGGTCACTTCAGAAACTTTGCGATCGTCGCGGCGAGCTTCGCTGGCTCCTCGAGCGGCATCATATGCGCGCCGCCCGCGACCAGATCGACCTTCGCGCCGGGAATGCCTTTCTTGAATTCGTCGGCATACACCTGTGGCAGCAACTTGTCGTCCTTGCCCCACACGATCAGCGTCGGGGCGGCCACGCGATGCATCCGTTTGGCGAAGCCCTTGTCGGGAATCGGCCACATGAACTTGCCGGTGCATCCGAGCGCCCACGTGATGCGGATGAAGCCCTCCTGATCCTCTGGGTTCAGGATGATTCGCTTGAGCGCCGGATGATGCTCATCCTTGTATAGCAGCGCCGGCAATTCGGTTTGCGGCGTCACGATGTAATTTCGAATCGGAGAATCGTCGCGCCAGAGCCCGAGCGGACTCACCAGCACGAGTTTGCTGACCCGGGTCGGATCGGTCGCCGCGATTTCGCCCGCGATCATGCCGCCGAACGAATGGCCCACGACAGCCGGCGATTTGAGCCCCAACTTGTCGAACAGATCATAGTAGTAGAGGACCAGATCCCACATGTCGTCGAGCGCCTTGTAGGCATCCTCGTCGCCGGTGGTGATTCCCGGATGCTCGGGCGCATAGACGGTAAAGGTCTTGCCCAGTTCGTCGAGCAGTTCGGACTCGATCGGGCCGTAGCCGCCGTGCAGATAGACGAGCGGCGCGCCGCTGCCGATTATTCTGACCTTGGGATGTACCCGGTCGCCCCACACGCTGAGCTGCTGTTCTTTTGCAGTGGCCATTTTCAGTTAGTTCCTTTCCTTGGCTCGGAATTTGTGCGCGACGACGCTCGTCCATCCGTGTCATTCCGAAGCGCAGCGAGGAATCCCGGATCCGGGTTCCCTCGTCGCTGCGCTCGCTCGGGATGACACAAAAACGCTCGAATTCGAATTATGTCGATCTCAGCGCGCCGCGGCCTGCGCGCCGTTGCCATCGAAGCCCTTGCGCTTGCCCTTGAGCGATTCCGGCCACCACTTGTTTTCCCATTCGCCGTCCCACACGCCACGGAAATGCGGCAGCACTTCCTTGCAGAAGAGATCGATGTTCTTGATCGTCAGATCATGCGGCATCGAGCCGATATGCAGCAGCACCATCAGATTGCCGACGCGCAGTTTCTTGACCGCTTCCATCAATTGCTGCCGCACAGTCGCCGGCGAGCCGGCGATCACGAACTGATTCTCGACGAAATCCTTGTACTTCCAGTTCGGGATCTTATTGACCAGATCGAACATCTGCGGATTCAGCTTGGTGACGCTGTTGACCAGGCTCTTGTAGTCCTGATTGCCCGCGACCGGGAAATATTCCGGCAGGATATGCAGGCATTTGTCGTAAAAATATCGGATGTGCTTGTAGTAGTCTTTCTCCGCCTGTTCGTCGGTTTCTGACACCGCCACCAACTGCAAAAATCCCGCGCGATACGGATTGGGATCGTGATTGCCCTTCGCGACGAAATCCCAGAAACCGTCCATCACGCGCTTGCCGAAGTTGTTGCCCCAGTAGGACAGGAAGCAGTAGCAGTGATCGTGCTTGGCGGTAAAATCCCAGGTCGAAAGGCTGCCGCTGCCCGGAATCCAGACCGGCGGATGCGGCTGCTGGATCGGGCGCGGCCACAGATTCACCATCGGCAATTTGAAGTACTTGCCGTTCCACGCGAACGTCTCGCGCGAGGTCCACGCCTTCATGATCAAGTCGTGCGCCTCGTAATAGCGCTCGCGCTGCTCGATCGGCGAGATTCCGTAGCACAAATTCACGTCCTGCGAGGTCCCGAGCGGCATCCCGGCAACCAACCGGCCGCCGCTGATGCAATCGATCATGCCGTACTCTTCGGCCACCCGAATCGGCGGATTCGAGGTCGGCAGGGTCGAGCCCATTTGCACGATCGCGACATCGGTACCGTTGGTCGCGCGCGCGAGAATCGATCCCATCAGGTCGGGATTCGGCATGAATCCGTAGGCGTTCTGATGATGCTCGTTGGTGCAGATCCCGTCGATTCCCTGTTTGGCCGCGTGAATCAGTTCATCGAGGGTCCAGTTGTAGTATTGGCCGACTTTGCGCGAATCGGCGAGTTCGCAATACGGCGGATCGACCCACACCGAGTGATAGTTCTGCTCGAAGTCCGCAGGCAGATCGCGATACGGCATAAGGTGGAACATCGAGATTTTCATCGTTGGCCTCCTGGAACGTCGTGAATCGATTCAATAACACGGCGAGCCGCCAACTCCCAACCCTCGGCATACTCGCCGGATAAACTCGTGCGATCGGGATAGACGTCGCGGGCGCGATACTCGGACGAGCTGATGCCGGCCCTGAAATGGACGCCCCTTCGATGAGCCGGATGCAGGGAAGAAAGATTTTTCCGAAACCTCCCGCAGGTTTCGGGCTTCCCGTTTAACGTAAGATGCGGGCTCCGCCCTGTTAGAATAGGAAAAGGGAGATGCTCTGGTAAAGCAAGCGCATCTCTGAATGCCGCGACGCGCTGATTGTTTTCCGAGCGCCATTTGTCGGCCACGCCGCAGTTTGCTAACTCACTGTTCGTGAATCCCAGCCGCCAGTGTCGCTCTCGCGTTTATTGGCCTAACATCTGGCGATGCCAAGTCATACGTCGAACGCCGAATCCAAAGTGAAGTCTTAGAATGAACGACGATACGCCAGCAGCAGACTCGAAGGGTTGGATGACGAATCCGTGGGTTGTCGGCTTCAGTCTGATCTTGAACGTGCTTTCCCTAGCGGCGGGCGTGTACTTCTATATCGCGAGCCAAAAATATCGGGAACTTGCATTCTATGTGCATCCAAATCGCGCTTCCATAGTCACGCCCCACGTCTCGACCGATATTCACGTCCTTTTTAATGGTCGCGAAATTGAGGGAGGTGTAACGGCCGCTCAGATTTCCATTTGGAACCGTGGAAGTGAATCGATAAAGCGAGAGGCTATCTTAGATAGTATACGCATTGTTGTGAAGCCGCCCTGCCCCATCTTGAGGGCAAACATCCAAAAGGTGAGCAGAAGCGTTGCGGGAATCTCGCTTAGCATGGATCGGTCGAACGAGGGACTGGTGCCAGTCTCCTGGCAAATCCTCGAAAAGGGAGACGGCGCTGTTGTCCAGATCATGTATGCCGGAACTGCTGACAGCCAAATCTCTGTCGTGGGCACCATTGAAGGACAGCGAGAAATTTTTGCGCTCCGATTTCCAGGTCAAATCCGGTCGGCATCGGAGCAAGTTGCCAAAGCTAGCCCAAATCCTTGGTTGTCACTTGTCTTTGGAATCGCTCTTTTGACTAATTTTTGGATTATAGGTAGCGGTCTAATGCGAAAGGGTTACCCGAGAGATCGGATACAAGCGACTGTTCTAGCTGCGATGCTTCTCGCTAATACCTCGTTTCTTCTCTACCTCGTCTACCCCTACGTGCTCAGGTCGGTCCCACCTTTTGGATACTGAACTGATGAATCTCCGCCACGCGGCCGCGCCGTGTGTTCACCTTTTCGGCGTCACATGTTTTGACGGTCCTCTGCCGCGAGACGACAAGGGCTGGGTCAGCGACCGGAACTGGCGACGGTCGCTTCTGGAAGCGGCGTTGGCCTGATTCCGATGTAGTGCAGCAACGCGGTTCGCGCGTTATCGCGAACGCGAACGAAGTCTGAGTATTTCGGCGGCGCGTTATCGCGAACACGAACTGCGTCTCCGCCTGTCTTCTCGGAGGGCAACGAAGTAGTCATGAAGGTGTCGAGAATTACAAACTTTTGCCAAGCAGGTGACTCGCCGAACAGTACGCGGATGTCTCCGGCTATCGAGAGTTGTCTTTTAGTGAAGTCAGATCCAGGTCGCTGGTTGCTGTAATAGACTTGCTTCTCAAATTCGTCCACGATTTCCATCAATTTCTCGTAGGCTTTCATGCACAATCCCACGTGCTGCTGTTGCAGCCAAAATTCGTGTTGCCGCTTTGGCAAGTACCAGGTGGAGGCGATGGCACTAATCAACGATCCGATCACGCCGCTCAATAGGCCGAGCAATATAGCGCTTCCGGTATAGCCGCCGTCGTGAGCCGCAGGAGATGTGTCGCGGCTGCTGGGCGCGCTCGTAGGGGTCTGCGCAGGCAGCGACTCAGACGTGGCTGTCGCCGCACTGGCAGCCGTCACTTGCCGAGTCGCTTGAATTGAAGGGCGTATCGCGGTGGACGGAGCCGCCGTATTAGCGGATATGGGCGATCGCGCCGCAAGGGCAAAAAAGAGCAATAGCGCCAACGTCGTCAGAATCCTTATCCGCGAACGGTGCGGCCGCGTAGCGTTAGTCTGGATCATCCGCACAGGTGATTTGAAGTGGCCGTTTCCATTCGCTCGGAACAGATTGTATCACGGCGGCGCGGCTGCCGAACGACGCCATAGCTCTGTTTTCCTGATGGCATCGTCTCGATTTCGAAACTAAACCCGAATCATCAGGTCGGGAATTCCTGGTGCCCCCTGCGGGATTCGAACCCACGGCCCAGGATTAGGAATCCTGTCTCACAGCGCGGAGCGCGCATCCTCATCCCAACGGGAAGTCCGAAACCTGCATGAGGTTTCGGCCTCCGGAGGAATGTTTCACGGGAAACACTTTGCCTAACTCATACTTCTAACAGCGCGGAGCGCGCATCTTCATCGCAACCGGAAGCCCCCGCTTTAAAATGGTCCGCCTTCCGCTGAGATTCGGAGCGGCGGACGATCAGCGCCAGCAGGACGAGGAGCAGCGGCGGCGCGAGCGGAATCCTGAAATCAATTGCGAGCGTGCGCGCGAACATCGGGAGCATCCAGGCAAACGCCAGAATCGACTTCTCCCAGCGCAGGAATCCGGTGCGACGACCGTCGAGGCTGAGCCACGCGATCGGCAACGCCAGCAGCACGAGGTCGTAGTCCATCATGTACGGCGACATCAGCATCACGCCGGTCGCGAGCGCGGCGGCCTGAATCTCGAATCTAGTGGTGCGCCGCCAAATCCAGAGCAACGCGAACACGGCGGCGCTTGCGACGATCGCTTGCGCCGCATACGCGATGTGCACGCCGGCGCCCCAGAGCCGCATCGCGGCGAACGCGCTCTGCAACTTGCCGAAGCTGCTGCCGCCCTGCTCGAGCACGACCACGCGAGTAAACGCGATACTGCCGAAGAACGCGCGCCAGGTTGCGGTTCCAAATATCGCGAGCGACATCGCCGCGAAGAGCATCGTCGTTGCGCCGGAGATCCAGAGCACTCGCCAGCGGCCGGTCGCAATCAGGAACAGCGGAATCAGCACTGCGTACTGCGGCTTGTAAGTCATCAGGCCGAACAGCACGCCGGCGAGAATCGGCCGCGAATCGATCGCGAGCAGGCCGCCGCGAGCAAAGCGAGCGTGAGGAAACCATTCTGGCCGCTGGTCAGATTGACGAACGCGCCCGGGAACGCGAGCGCGAGCCAGAGCGCATCGGCGTCGCGATCACGATCGATCAGCCGCATCGTGGCGGCGTAGAGCGCGAGCGTGACGACGGTCCATAGCAGCAGCGACCACGCATAAGGCATCGCGGCGAGCGGCAGAATTATCAGCAAGTAAGTGGGTGGATAGTGAAAACCGGCGTAGCCGACGCCTCGATACGTCGCGGCGGACTCGACCGCCCAGAGGCGCTGCACATCGTAAACGGCGGCGGGCTGGTCGTGAAGCGCGAGCCACGACGCGGCATAGGGGTCGATAAAGTCGGCGCCGATCGGATGTCCATGGGGATCGCGCAGGCCGGCGCTGGCAATCAGCCAGGCGATCGCCGCGAGAGTGAAGACGGCGAGAAGAATTCGCGGATAGAGGCGCAGCGAGCGGCGGTTGAGCCACGGCGCGTCGCGGAAGAAGGCGAGGATCGAGCTGGGGCTGAGATTATCGGAAGTCGGCATGCGGCGGCGCGTCGGCGATCGACGGATACAGTTGATGACTCCGTGATGCGCGACGCGATCAGATAGTTGCCTCAGAATGACGCCGGTGGTGTACGGAGGGAATCATTGAGGTTTACGCGACGATGGATGAGGGACTAAGGCACTAACACAAATGGCCGCGGTGGCTCAGCGGGTGAGCCATTTGGGGTTGTTGATCGACAAGGCGTCCGAGAGCGATTGGTGGAGGTGATCGCGGAGGCCGGGCAAGTCGAGCGGAACTGCGCCGGTGCGGATTTTCTCGGCCAGTTCGGCGCTGAGCGCCTCGACCTCGCCGTCGTGGCCGAGCAATTCGACCAGGCGATCGTGCTCGGCGGCGGCCTGGGTATCGCGGAGTTCGAGCTCGCGCCGCACGATGTTGAGCGCGTTGGCGGTGACGCGGGTCTTGAAGCGATGGTAGGCGCCAAGGGTGGGCATCAGCTCTTCCTCGAGGTACTTGATCGCAGCCTTAAGGAGGATCGTGGAATCGGGCATGCTGCGCGGCATAGTCAGTTGTTTCCTGCGATAGGGTAGTCAGTCAAATAGTAATTAGATACCCAGTCAAATAGTCACTGAAGTAATCGCTGAAATAGTCAGTCGCGGCCTTCGATCAGGTTGTAAAAGTCCCAGAGCGGTTCCTCGATGCGGCGGCCGATGGCGCATCGCTCGACGTTCATTTCTTCGACGCCGCGGGTGCCGAGCCCGAGGCATCCGACGGCCCACTTGACGCTGCCGAACGCTTCCCAGAAGCGGACCTGCGCGGGATCGACGCGGTGGCCGCTGGCGTGCTCGTAGGCGGCGAAGAGTTCCTCGCGGGCGCCGAAGCCGCCGACCGGCTTAGGCCCGCCGAAGCGCCAGGTTTTGACGCATACCCAGGCCAGATCCTGCATCGGATCGCCGGCTTGTCCAATTTCCCAATCGAGCAGCAGGCGGATGCCCTCTTCGCCGACGATGAAGTTGCCGAGGCGGAAATCGCCGTGGACGGCGGTGACGCGTGGATTTTTCGGCGCGTTTTCGGCGGCCCATCGGAGGCCCCATTCGAGGGCGGGAAGATGGAGGCCGCGGTACGCGAGGATTTTGCGCTGCGCCGCGACCAGTTGGCCGGGATCGAAGCGTTTCAGGAAGGGAGCGTCGGCGAGCGGGATGGTGTGAATGGTCGCCAAGATCTCACCGCACTGCTTGGTCATTAGTTTGCGCGCATTGGCGTAGCGATCGTCGCGGAGGATGCGGCCGGCGAGGGTCTCGCCGTCCACGCGTTCGGTGACGTAGCCGGCGCCGAGGCCGTCGGATGGGTCGAGGATCGCGCGGACGCGCGGCGCGGGCACGCCGACCTTGACGGCGGCTTGCATGAAGGCGGCGTCCTCCTCGGCAGTGAGATGCGGTGAGACGCCGGCGAGCGGGTCGGGCTCGTCGGTGATCGCAATACTGGACATCTGGAGGATGAAGCGTTGGCGGTCGGCGACATCGGCGTCGAAGGACCAGGTAGTTTTGTTGGCGCCGCCGGTGAGGCGCTGGAGATCGTGGATGGCGCCGGGCGGGCCGATGTGGCGCGCGACGGCGAGTTGGAGTTTGTCGGCGAAGTTATCGGCGGTCATCGGTTAACTTTGGGGTTGCGAGGGGACCTTGATTCGTCCGGTGCGCGGCTGTCGCAGCGAAATCGCCAGGAATCGGGGCGACGCACGCATTGAGATCCCTCGACTTCGGCAGCCTCCGCTGGGGATGACGGAGAAGGGGAGACGGATCAAGGCGCGGATGGGCTTGCAAGCGATCCGGCACCCTCACCTGCCTCGTCGCGTGCCGCGACTTCGGCCTCCTCTCCCGTAAAATAACGGGAGAGGGAGAAGAAGGCGGCGCGCAATGACCGGAGGTCGTCGGCTCGCTGTAACAGGAGGACGGCGCCTCAGAATGACAGAATTTCATGCGTCGGCCTGGCCGGCGCGTCCGTCCTTGAAGAAGCCGAACAGGTACTGCGCCACGCGGCGCATCTGGATTTCCTCCGAGCCTTCGGTGATGCGATAGCGGCGATGGTGGCGGAAGATGTGCTCGAAGGGCTTGTGGCGCGAATAGCCGATTGCGCCATGGACCTGCATCGCGCGGTCGGCGGCGTCGCAGACGAGGCGATTCGCGCGGAAATTGCACATCGCGACTTTGTCGGAGATCTTGAGCGCGACCTCGGGCTTGGACATCTGATCGATCTGCCAGGCGGTCTTGTAAAGGAGATTGCGGAGCATCTCAGCTTCGGTGTGGAGCTCGACCAACGGCCACTGGATTGCCTGATTCGACGCGAGCGGCTTGCCGAAGGGCTTGCGAATCCTGGCGTACTTCACGCTCTCGTTGATGCAGTATTGCGCGGCGCCAAGCGATGACGCGGCCTGGCGAATGCGATTCTCGTGGACGAAATGCTGCGCGAGCGCGAGGCCGTTTTCAGGATCGCCGAGGGTCGCGTCGGCCGGCACCATCACGTCGGTGAACGAAACGCGCGGATGATCGGTCGGCATGTTGAAGGTCCAGAGATACTCTTCGATTTTGAAGCCCGCGCTGTTGGTCGGGACGATGAAGCAGGTGATGCCGCGCGGGCTGCCGTCCTTGCCGCTGGTGCGGGCGAAGACGAAGTCGTGAGTGGCGACGTGGAGGCCGGTGTTCCACATTTTTGCGCCGGTGATGCGCCAGTGGTCGCCGTCGCGCACGCCGCGGGTTTCCATCCAGGTGGCGTCAGAGCCGTGATTGGGCTCGGTGAGGCCGAACGCGATGCGCATCGAGCCGTCGAGGATTTTAGGGATGATATCCTTCTTTTGTTTTTCGGTGCCGAAATCGCGGAACATCAGGACCGTCGGCAGGTTGCCGACGATCGAGCTTTCGTTCTGCAGATCGTTGTGGAGGCCGAGGCCCTTGGCGGCGAGGTATTCGCGGATGATCGCCATCCCGAGGTTGGTGCCATCCTTGCCGCCGTATTCTTTGGGCAGTGCGTAGCGATAATGGCCGGCCTTGTCGGCGCGACGGCGCATCTCGGCGAGCAGCGCTTCCCATTCGTGGCGCGGCAGGCCGTCGCGCTCGAAATCGGTGCGAGCCCATTCGCGGCGATGATCGAAAAATCGCTCGTTGTCGTTCTCGGCCTGGAGCGGCTTGATTTCCTTTTCGATGAAGGCGTCGAGTTCTTTGAGGTAGGCGCTGATATCAGCGGGGATATTAAAGTCCACGGGAAATCTCCTTGAGGCGAAACCGTTATTAGCGAGGCCTACCAGAGTGTGGATTGAAACGGCAAGCGGAAAGCAGTCGCGCGCGGAGATGCGACCCTACCCAATCCGGCGATGACGTGCTTTACATCTAGCAAAGATACGAGGCGCAGTTGCCGCAAGTAATCGAGAATCAGGGGACGAGATCAATTGATGCTGCCGAGTAGCCTTCTAGTAGCGAACCGGGGTGAGATAGCGATCCGCGTGATGCGCGCGGCGGCGGAGATGGGAATCCGCACGGTCGCGGTGTTTTCGGAAGACGACGCGCAATCGTTGCATACGCGCAAGGCGGACGAGGCGCGCGGGCTCGGCGGAACGGGCGCGCGGGCGTACCTGGACGCGGAACAGATGATCGCGGTGGCGAAAGATACGGGCTGCGACGCGCTTCATCCGGGCTACGGATTCCTCAGCGAGAACGCGAATTTCGCGCGGCGCTGCGCCGAGGAAGGGATCACGTTCGTGGGGCCGCGGGCGGAAATCCTCGAGCTGTTCGGCGACAAGATGCAGGCGCGCGCGCTCGCGGAGCGATGCGGGGTGCCGCTGCTCAGCGGGACGTCGAGTGCGACGAGCGTCGAGCACGCGGCTGAATTTTTTGCGGCGCTCGGCGAGGGCGGCGCGATGATGATCAAGGCAGTCACGGGCGGCGGCGGGCGCGGGATGCGCGCGGTGTATCGCGCAGAGGAGATCGAGGAGGCGTACAAACGGTGCCAATCGGAGGCGCGGGCGGCATTCGGCAACAGCGACGTGTACGTCGAGCAGATGATGCCGCGCGCGCGTCATATCGAAGTGCAGATAATCGGCGATCACGCGGGTGAGGTGAGCCATCTGTGGGAGCGCGAATGCAGTATCCAGCGGCGCAATCAGAAGGTGGTCGAAATCGCGCCGAGTCCGGGATTGCCGGGAGCGTTGCGCGATCGTCTGACGTCGGCAGCGGTGAAGCTGGCGAAAGAAGTGCGCTACGACAATCTCGGCACCTTCGAGTTCCTGGTCGATGCGAGCGCGGGCGAAGGCGAGCCGGTGTTCGCGTTTATCGAGGCGAATCCGCGCCTGCAGGTCGAGCATACGGTGACGGAGGCGGTCACCGGAATCGATCTGGTGAAGGTTCAGTTGCAACTCGCGGCGGGACGATCGCTCGCGGAACTCGGCTTGCTGCAAGCTGAGATTCCAGCGCCGCGCGGATATGCGATCCAGGCGCGCATCAACATGGAATCGATGGCGGCGGATGGCAGCGCGAAGCCGTCGGGCGGAACGATCAGCGCATTCGAGACGCCGTCGGGGCCGGGACTGCGGATCGATACGTTTGCGTACTCGGGATACACCACCAATCCGAATTTCGATTCGCTGCTGGGCAAGCTGATCGCGCATTCGACGTCGCGGGATTACGGCGAGGCGGTGGCGAAGGCGTATCGGGCGCTCAGCGAGTTCAAGATCGAGGGCGTGGCGACCAATATCGGATTTCTGCAGAGCCTGCTGCGGCATCCGGAGTTCGCGGCGAACCGGGTGCATACGCGGTTTATCGAGAGCAACATCGCGGAGCTGGTGGGCGACGCGCAGGGGAATCATCGGAGGATGTACTTCGAGCAGCCGGCGGCGGCGCGGCCGGCAGGCGGTCGGCGCGCGGGCGCGAAGATCGATTCGAGCGATCCGCTGGCGGTGCTGACTCACGGCAAATCGAGCGTCGATGAAAGCGCAGTCGCGCGCGAGGTCGAGACGATCGCGCCGGCGCGCAGCTACGAAGGCGCGGCGGAGAACACGGTCGCGGTCGAGGCGCCGATGCAGGGGACGATCGTGTCGATCGACGTGGCGGAGGGCGACGTCGTGCATCGCGGGCAGCAACTCGCGGTGATGGAAGCGATGAAGATGGAGCACGTGATCAACGCGCACGTGAGCGGAATCGTGCGCGGGGTCGCGGTCGCGAAGGGCGATGCGATTTTCGAGGGGCATCCAATCGTGTTTATCGAGGAGGCGGATGTCGGCGAGCGGGCGGAGGCGGTGCGCGCGGAGGTCGATCTGGATCGAATCAGGCCGGACTTGCAGGAAGTGATCGAGCGGCACGCGCTGGGCTTCGACGCGGCGCGTCCGGACGCGGTGGGGCGGCGGCGCAAGACGGGGCAGCGGACGGCGCGCGAGAATATCGAGGATTTGTGCGACCCTGGCACGTTTATCGAATACGGGCCGGTGGTGATCGCGGCGCAGCGGCGGCGTCGCGCGCTGGACGACTTGATCAAACGCACGCCGGCGGACGGGATGATCGCGGGGATCGGAAGCGTCAATGGCGACGTGTTCGAGCCGTCGCGCTCGCGGTGCATCCTGATGTCATACGACTACACGGTGCTGGCGGGGACGCAGGGCCAGCAGAATCATCGGAAGAAGGATCGGATGTTCGAAATCGCGGAGCGGTCGCGATTGCCAATCGTATTTTTCACCGAAGGCGGCGGCGGGCGGCCGGGCGACACCGACGGAATCGGCGTCGCGGGGCTGGACTGTATGGCGTTCAATTTTTTCGGCAAATTGAGCGCGCTGGTGCCGCTGATCGGGATCACGTCGGGGCGATGCTTCGCGGGCAATGCGGCGCTGCTCGGATGCTGCGACGTGGTGATCGCGACGAAAGGATCGAATATCGGGATGGGCGGCCCGGCGATGATCGAAGGCGGCGGCCTGGGAATCTTCCGGCCCGAGGAAGTGGGGCCGATGGACGTGCAGGTGCCGAACGGGGTGGTGGATATCCCGGTGGCGGACGAGGAGGAAGCGGTGCTCGTCGCGAAGAAATACATTTCGTATTTCCAGGGCGAAGTGGCGAATTGGGAATGCGCCGACCAGCGATTGCTGCGCGGGATCATTCCGGAGAATCGGCTCCGCATCTACGACGTGCGCACGGTGATCGAGACGCTCGCCGACAAGGATTCGGTGCTCGAGATACGGCGACACTTCGGGCCGGGGATGGTGACGGCGCTGGCGCGGATCGAGGGGCGGCCGATCGGGATTATCGCGAACAATCCGGCGCATCTGGCGGGCGCGATCGTGAGCGACGGCGCGGACAAGGCTGCACGATTCATGCAGCTCTGCGACGCGTTCGACATCCCGATGCTCTTTCTGTGCGACACGCCGGGGATCATGGTGGGGCCGGAGGTCGAGAAGACGGCGCTGGTGCGGCACGCGGCGCGGATGTTCGTCACGGGATCGAACGTGACGGTGCCGTTCTTCACGATTATTTTGCGCAAGGGTTACGGGCTCGGCGCGCAGGCGATGGCGGGCGGCAGTTTCAAGGCGCCGATTTTCACGGTGTCGTGGCCGACCGGCGAGTTCGGCGGGATGGGTCTCGAAGGCGCGGTGAAGCTCGGTTATCGCAACGAGTTGATCGCGGAGCAGGATCCGGCGGCGCGGAAGAAACTGTTCGACGAGATGGTCGAGCGGATGTATCAGCACGGCAAGGCGGTGAACACGGCGTCGCACTTCGAGATCGACGACGTGATCGATCCGCTCGAATCGCGGAAATGGATCATGGCGGGACTCAGGTCGGCGCCGCCGCCGGAAATTCGCACGGGGAAGAAGCGGCCGTATATCGATACGTGGTAGATCGCCGCCTCGCGCCAGATTCCTGTCAGAGCGGGTGTTCAAGAGGTGAAAAGTTATGCGGACTATCACTCCGGTCCATACAATTTTACGGGAGAGGTGAAAATCCGGGATTCTTCGCGTACGCAGCGCTCGGCTCAGTATGCACCAAGGCGATCGCGCGCGAGCGATGCTATGGACAGCCAGCGTGGGGCGGGGAACAATGCGCGGCTATGGCATCATGGTTCGACTGCGCACGATTCGGGATGTTCATCCATTGGGGACCCGCCAGCCAGCACGGATGGGAACTATCGTGGCCGCTGGTGGGCGGCGTCGGCGCGCTGCCGAATAGCCAGAGCGTCGGCGTCGAGGAGTATCACGCCGCGGCGCGGACCTTTAATCCGGTAAAGTTCGACGCGCGCGAATTGGCGCGCATCGCGAAGCGCGCCGGGATGCAATACGGCGTGCTCACGGCCAAGCATCACGACGGCTTCGCGATGTTCCATACGAAGCAATCCGACTGGTCGATCGAGCACACGCCTTTCAAGCGCGACATCGTGCGCGAATATACCGATGCGTTCCGTGCCGAGGGCCTGAAGGTCGGGCTCTATTTCTCGCTGCTCGATTGGCATCATCCCGACTATCCCGCGTTCGCCGAGAGCGACAAGCCGTATCGATGGGGCCAATGGCGCCGCTCGACTCCCGAGCAGTGGAATCGTTTCGTCGAGTTCATGTTCGCGCAGATGCGCGAGTTGCTGACCAACTACGGCAAGATCGATTTGTTGTGGTTCGACGGCGGATGGGAACGGACGCCCGAGGAATGGAAGGCGCGCGAATTCGTCGCGATGATTCGGGAGTTGCAGCCCGGCGTGATCATCAACGATCGCATTCCGGGGCACGGCGACTATCAAACGCCGGAGCAGGCGGTGCCGCCCAAACCGCTCGAGGGTCCGTGGGAGACCTGCCTCACCATCAATAATAGCTGGGGCTACAATCCGTCGGACACGGACCTCAAATCGACTCGCGCGCTGATTCACACGCTCTGCGAAGTCGCGGGCAAGGGCGGAAATCTGCTGCTCAACGTGAGCCCGATGGGCGACGGCGCGCTGCCGAGCGAGCATCGCGAGCGCCTCGACGCGATCGGCGTTTGGATGAGCCGCAACGGCGAGGCGATAGTCGGCACAACGCCGGGACTCGAGCCGTGGCAGTTCTACGGACCATCGACGCGGCGCGGCAATCGCGTCTATCTGCACTGCGTGATGCGCCCGTACGAATCGGTATCGGTGCGCGGCGTGAAGATCCGGCGCGTTGGCGAGGCGCGCGTGCTATCGAGCACGACTCCGCTGAAAGTCCGCAAGCGAATCGGCGCGGCTGACATGCTCTTCAATCAGGATCCCGTCGGCGAACTGGTGATTCAGATTCCTGAGAATGAGATCGATCCTCTGGCGACGGTGATCGCGCTCGACTTCAAGGAGTGAAACGCGGCGATAATTGCAATTTCACGGCGCGATCGAGAACGACCAGGAATACGGCTTGGCGTCGGCGGTGATCGAGACGTTGTACTTGCCGCCTTTCAGGAGCGGGCGGCGCGGGATGACGACGACGGCCGCGTAGTTGTTCAGGATGTCGCGGCCGATTTGCTGCACCGCTGTGTCGGGATTCGTGTAGCTCTGCGAATCGAAGCCGCAGGCCTCGAGCGCGACGCGGCTACCGTCGGCATTTTCCTGCGTCACCGAAAATTCGCCGAGGCGCGCATCCCTGAACTCGCCCATCTGCAGCGTGATCGCGAGCCCGCTCGGTGGCTCGTAGCCGCTGCAGCTCGAGCGCGGATCGGGCCATTCGTTGCCGAATGATTCCATTTGAATCGTCGAACCGTCGGGTGGAAACGCGAGTGGCCATTTAATTGTTACGTTCGGCGGCAGATGCTCGCGCGTGCCATCTTTAAGATTCAAGCCCGCGGCACACGCGCCCGCCTCGCAATACGTGCCGAAGCCGGCGCGCGCGAGCCGCGGATTGAGCATCGGCATCCGATGGAACGGAATCGCCATCCATCCGTCGATTGTCCAGACGGGCGTTCCGGGCGCCCGCTCCTTCGCCCATCCGGACGGATCGGCGGAGCCGCTCGGATCGCTCTCGCGAGCGCCGCCGGGAATGTAATCCGCCTCCATGTCGCTGGCCTGCGCGGCTTCCAGGCCCGCGCTGGTGAACCACTTGTTGTGGGGATCTTCTTCATGCATCTCCGCGCCGAGGCCGGCGTGCTGGATCGCGTCGGCGTAATTCTTCACGATGTACTTCGCGTGCGCGCGATCGCCCGCGCTGAGCTTTGGATCCTCGGCGACCGGCGCGAGGTTGAGCATCGCGCGATAGTAATTCAGACGCGCAAGCCACGCCGGCTGATCGGCGAGCGGGACTGAGGTCGGTTCGGGTTGCGCAACCGCCGTTTCAGGATTCTCGGCAGGCTCGCTCGATGGAGCAATCGGCGGCGTGGGTGAAGTTTTTGACCCGAGCGATCGCGCCGTCTGCAGGACTTCGTTGCGATAGATCAAGCCTAGAATGCCGGCGGCGAAAACGATCGCGAGCATCGCGACGATGCCCGCGCGGCGAATTTTCGAACGCGGAGTTGCGCTCGATGAACCAGAAGCGATCGCAAATGCAAACTTTATCGAACCGAATCTGATTTCGTCGCCGGCGTTCAGCGCGACCGGGTTCCGGATACGCCGGCCGTTGACAAACGTCCCGTTGGTCGATCCGAGATCCGCGAGATTGAACCGCCCCGCTACGCGCGTGAACTGCGCGTGACGGCGCGACACGGTCCCGTCGCCGAGCACTATGTCGTTGCTGCGATGACTGCCGACGGAGATTGTCGGCCGGTCGAGCAGGTACTCGCGCGGATTGGCGGCATCGGTCGAAACCAGCCGGCCCCTGGCAGATACATTGTCGCGAGGAGCGCGCGGCGCCGCGCCATGTTCCGATGCCATCTTGCGTTCGGCGTCAGTCGAGATTCCAGAAGCGTCCGACGTTGTGCGAGGCGCGCTCGATCATCGGCATCACGCCGTCGCCGCCGAGGTGGGTATCGATCGGTTCGTCGGCCTCGCGTCCGAATTCGTCGATCACGGCGCGTCCCGATTCCGCGATCGCTTCAAGGTCGTAACCGCCCTCGAGCGACGCGGCCATTTTGCCGCCGCAGCATTCAGCCGCAAGCAGTTTGACCCGCCGCGCCATCGCGGCAAAGCCCGCCTCGGTGACGCGCATCGCGCCGAGCGGATCGCGAAAGTGGCAATCGAAGCCGGCCGACACGAGGATGAACTCGGGCTTGAATGCGCGCCCGATCGGCATGATCAAACGATCGAACACGCGCAGATATTCGGCGTCGCCCAACTCGGCGAGCATCGGCGCGTTGATGGTGAACCCGAGCCCGGCGAGTGTGCCGATTTCGTGCAGCGAGCCGGTACCGGGGTAATGCGGAAACTGATGCGCGGAGGCGTAGAGCACCTCGGGCGATTCGTAAAACATTTCCTGCGTGCCGTTGCCGTGATGCAAATCCCAATCGATGATCATCACGCGCTTCAGGCCGCGCACCTTGATCAGCCATTCGGCGGCGATCGCGACATTGTTGAAAAAGCAGAAGCCCATCGCGCGATTCGGCAACGCGTGATGCCCCGGCGGACGCACGATCGCGAAGGCATTGTCGGCCGCGCCATCCATCACCGCTTCGACCGCGGTCAGCACGCCGCCCGCCGCGAGCAGCGCGGTCTCGTACGACTCGCGCGAAGTATGGGTATCGCGATCGAAGTCGAAGCGGTCGACCGACGCAGTGCGCTCGACGGCTGCGATGTACTCGGGCCGATGGCATAGGGCGATTTCATCGGGGGTCGCGGCGCGCGGCGTAATAAATTCAAGCTGGGGACGCTGCAGCGACTCCGCCATGTCGATCATCGCTTCGATCCGCTGGGGACGCTCGGGATGAGCGCGGCCCGCGAAATGTTTGGCGTAGCGGCGGTCCGTCACGACGGCGGTCTTGAGCATCGTTGACACCTCAAACAGGTATAATGATTATCAGCCATTCGGATGCGGCGCGCAGGCGCTCCGGAAATTAAACTCGGCTGAGTGACGCAAAATCGCAAGTTGCCGAATCCATTTGAAATCATCTTGATCCTGGCAGTGGCGCTGATCGTGCTCGGGCCCGAACGGCTGCCGGAGGTCATGCGCGCGGCGGGGAAAATCATGCGCGAGCTGCGCCTTGCGAGTAACACCGTGCTGCGCGAAATGTCCGACGTGCTCGACGATGAGCCGATGCGCAAGGCGCCGCCGAGCGCGGTGACCCGCTCGATCACGCAAGAATCCACTCCTGAAAGTCGCGCGCCCGAGAAACCATAGCCAGCATCGCGCATCGTGACTAGCGAGGATATCACACCGCCGGCGCCCACTCCTCTGGCACGCGAAGAGGCGCGGATGTCGCTGATCGAGCACCTGCAGGAGCTGCGGACGCATCTGATTCGCGCATTCATCGCGATCGGGATCGGCTTCGCAATCGCATACGCGATCGCCGACCCGCTGTTTCATGCGTTGACGTGGCCGATTCGCGAAGTCTCGGGCGGCAAGGTGATGCTGATCGGCACCGGCGTGGGCGAGGCGTTCTACACCAAGATCAAGGTGGCGTTGATCGCCGGCTTGTTCATCGCGAGTCCGGCGGTATTTTACGAAATCTGGAAGTTCATCGCGCCGGGCCTGTACGAAACCGAACGCAGGATGGCGAAGCCGTTCGTGATTTTCGCGACGCTTTTTTTCGCACTCGGTGGATACTTCTGCTGGGCGGTGGTTTTCAAAATCGGCTACGCGTTTTTCCTCGGCCAGTACGCGAGTATCGGCGTCACGCCGACGATTCGCATCAGCGAGTACCTGGCGTTCTCGTCCAAGCTGCTGCTCGCGTTCGCGCTCACCTTCGAGATGCCGATTTTTGCATTTTTCCTCACCAAGCTCGGGCTGGTCGATTACAAAATGATGATCGGATACATCCGCTACGCGATTCTTGCGATTTTTATCGTGGCCGCCGCCTTGACGCCGCCGGACATGATCTCGCAATTCTTGCTGGCGATACCGCTGTTGATTCTCTACGCGCTGAGCATCGGCGTCGCGTGGGCGTTTCGGCTGAAGCCCGAGGAAAAAATCGCTGCCGCAACGCCCGACAATACTGAGACCATCTGACCAGCCGGAGCATCGAAAGGGGCACTTATGGCGACCATCATAAAAACTCCCGTCGCGAGCGGCGCACCCGGAATCGCGCCGCGGTGGACCCGCAGCGCCAAGGATGCGATCGGCACCGCATATTCGTCGGTCAGCCGAATCTGGTTCACTGCGTCGGCCGGGGTGCTGAACGAGATTTATTTCCCGACCATCGATCAGCCGCAGATACGCGATCTGCAATTCCTGATCACCGACGGTGAAACTTTTTTCCACGAGGAGCGCCGCAATTTATCCGCGACCACCGAATATCTGAACGAGCACGGACTCGGCATCCGCGTCGTGAGCCATTCGCCGGACGGGCGTTATCACCTGATCAAGGAAATCATCACCGATCCGCACCAGCCGACGCTGTTGATCAACACGAGGATCGAAGGCGATCCCGAGTTGCTGAAAAAACTGCATCTGTACGTGCTGCTCGCGCCGCATCTCGGGGTCGCGGGATGGGGCAACAACGGCAATCTGACGCGGATAATCGGGCACGAATTTCTGACCGCGCACAAGGAAGGAATCTGGCTCGCGATGGCGGCGACGACGCCGTTCGTCCGCAGTTCGATCGGATACGTCGGCAGCACCGACGGCTGGCAGGATCTGAACAGCAACTTCAAGATGGATTTCGAGTTCGCCGCCGCCGAAGAAGGCAATATCGCGATGATGGGCGAGATCGATCTGCGGCGCGGCTATTCGTTCACGCTCGGGGTTGCGTTCGGACGCGAACTGAATCGCGCGGTGACCACGCTGCATCAGTCGCTCTGCGAGCCGTTCGCAGAGCATCGCACGCGCTTCATCGAGCAGTGGAATCGCGCGTGCCTGCATTTTCATCCGCTCGAGCAATGGTCGGGCGACAATGGCGCGCTCTACCATCGGAGCCGCGAATTGCTACTCGCGCACGAGGACAAGACATATCCCGGCGCGCTGATCGCGTCGCTCAGCATCCCGTGGGGCGAGGCCAAGGGCGACGAAGATCTCGGCGGATATCACCTGGTGTGGACGCGCGACATGGTGAACAGCGTGACGGGACTGCTGGCGTCGGGCGATACCGCGACCGCGCTCCGCGCGCTGATTTATCTTGCATGCGCGCAGCGGGCCGACGGCGGCTTCCCGCAGAATTTCTGGATCGACGGGCAGCCGTACTGGAACGGTATCCAGCTTGACGAGGTGTCGTTTCCGATCACGCTCGCGTGGCGCCTGCATGTGCATCACGGGCTCAAGGATTTCGATCCGTATCCGATGGTGCGCGCGGCGGCGTTTTTCCTGATCAAGAATGGAGTCGCGACACCGCAGGAAAGGTGGGAGGAGAATGCCGGCTACTCGCCCTCGACACTGGCGGCGAATATCACCGCGCTGATCTGCGCGGCGTGCTTCGCGCGCCAGCGCGGCGATCTCGTGAGCGCGCAATTTTTGGAGGAGTACGCGGACTTCCTCGAGGCAAACGTCGAGCGCTGGACCGTCACTGACGAAGGATTCCTGGTGCCGGGCATCAAGCGCCACTACGTGCGAATCAATCCGGTCGATACGAGCAATCCCGACGCCGACGAGAGTCTCGCGGGCAAGCTGACGCCGATCCGCAATCGGCCGCCGGGCGAGCGCTACGAATTTCCCGCGGCCGAAATCGTCGATGGCGGTTTTCTCGAACTGGTGCGCTACGGGATTCGAAAGGCTGGCGATCCGCTGATGGAAGATTCGTTGCGGGTGCTCGACGCGGCGCTCAAGACGGATTTTCCGGCGGGTCCGTGCTGGCGGCGCTACACGCACGACGGTTACGGGCAGCAGGATGATGGCGGTCCGTTCATCGGTTCGGGGCGCGGGCGTCCGTGGCCGCTGCTGACTGGAGAGCGCGGACATTACGAACTCGCGGCGGGTCGCGATCCGATGCCGTATCTGCGCGCGATGGAGCGGTTTGCCAACGCGACGCAATTGCTGCCGGAGCAAATCTGGGATCAACCCGACATTCCGCGGGCGCTGCTCAAATATGGCGCGCAGACCGGCAGCGCGACGCCGCTGATGTGGGCGCACGCGGAGTACATCAAGCTGCTGCGCTCGACCGCCGACAAGCAGGTGTTCGATTTGATTCCCGAGGTGGCGGAGCGCTACGCGAATCGGCCGCATCGCCCGAGCAGGCTGCAGGTCTGGAAGACGAATCGCCATGCGCGGAGGGTCGCGCGCGGCGGTCGTTTGCGCATCCTCGCGGACGAAGGCTTCGTGCTTCATTGGTCGAAAAATGAATGGCGCGACGTCGAGGATACGATCGCGACGCCGACGCCGTTGGGCTTTTACTACGTCGATATCGATGCGCTCGAAGATGACAAGGCGCCGATTCGGTTCACCTTCAAATGGCGCGATTCCGGCGCATGGGAAGGCCGTGACTACGCGGTCGCGATCGAGGATTGAGACTCAGTTGAGGCGGCGAATCGAGAAGCGCGCCTCGAGCGAAGCCAGCAACGCGTCCACTTCGCCGCGCGATTCGGCGGAAAAATAAATCCGCAGGTGATGCAGCCGCGGATCCTCGGTGCGGAGCGTCGCGAGATTGTCGTACGATTCGAAGATCGATTTGAAGAGCACGACCTCGGCGGGCGGAATCGCAATTAGAAACGAATCGATTTTTGGCTGCTCGATGCGCACGGTTTACTGCGTCCTGCGCGACCCCTAGATTCTAGCGGATGGCGCTGCCGCGAATCTCATTCGTAACCGGCAAAGGCGGCACCGGCAAGAGCACGGTCGCGGCGGCGCTGGCGATCGCACTCTCGCGCCATCGGCCGACGACGCTCGCGGATTTGGATGGGCGATTGTCCGCGGCTGAACTGCTGGGCGCGCATCCCAACGGATCGACGCCGATCAAAGTGAGCGATTCGCTCGAGGTGATCGCGCTGTCGGCGCGCGCCGAACTCGAAGCATTCATCGAGCGAATCGTGCCGGTGCGGATGATCTCGCGCCGGATGCTCAAAAGCCGCACCTTCGGCTACGTGACCGCGGCGCTGCCGGGACTCGAGGCGTTTCTGCTGCTCGAAAGATCGAGAATGCTTGCCGGCGACGCCGCGCTGCGTGATCGATACGTCGTAATCGACGCGCCCGCGTCGGGCAGCGCGCTCGAACTGCTGTCGGTCGCGTCGGGGGTGAAGAGTATTGCGCCGACGGGAACCTTAAATCGCCTCGCCGATTCGGTCAGCGTGTTGCTCCGCGACGCGACGCGATTCGGCGCGATCGTCACCGCGTCACCCGAGGAATTGGCGATTCGCGAGGCGCTCGAAACCGCCAAGGCAATTCAGGACGCCGGCATCGCGGCGATCGCGGCGCTGATGAATCGAGTGCCTGATGCGATGTTCACCACGGCCGAGCTGGCGGCGCTCAGTCCGGCGGGCGGCAACGCGCAGCTCGCCGTGATGCGCAAGGCGGCGCGCGAGCGCGGTCTGATCGGCGCACGCAGGCTCGCCAATGCGGGCCTCGAAACGATTCTGCTGCCGATGCTGTTCACGCCGGCGATCGGTTTTGCCGAACTGTCGGAAATCGCGGACGTACTCGAAGCGGAGTTGCTCGACTGATGAATCGAGCGCCCACCGACGCGATCTCGCCAACAGATTCGCGCAGCCTCGTCGTATGCCTGGGGCCGGGCGGCGTCGGCAAAACCACGATCAGCGCGGCACTCGCGGTACACGCAGCAATCGCGGGACGCACCGTTGACGTGATGACCGTCGATCCCGCGCCGCGGCTGCTCGACGCGCTGGGAATCGATCTCGCCTCGACTGAGCCGCGCGAAGTTCCGCTCGACGGCGTCCGCGGTGCGCGCGCGTCGAGGAACAGTCGCGCGCGGCTGCGCGCGCTCAAGCTCGACCCGAAGCGCACCTTCGACGCGATCATCGCGCGTTATGCATCTTCCGATCGAGCGCGCGACCTCATTCTCGAAAATCGGATTTATCGCAATCTGTCGGGTGCGCTCGCGGGCGTCGGCGATTACATGGCGATGGAGAAACTGCTCGAACTCAGCGACGAGCCCGCGACCGATCTCGTCGTGCTCGACACTCCGCCCGCGGCCGAGGCGATCGACTTCCTCGACGCGCCGCGCCGCCTGCTCGAACTGCTGAACTCGCGCGCGGTAACGCTGCTGAGCGCGCCGGCGGGAATCATCCGCAGCCAGCTTCGGCTTGCAGACATCGCGGCGCGCGCGGTGCTCACGGCATTCGATCGCGTGACGGGACTCAAGCTGCTCGCGGACATCCAGGCGTTCGTGCGCAGTTTCGACGGCCTGTACGAGGGCTTTGCGGCGCGGGCGGCGCGGGCGCAGGAAAAGTTGCGCGCGGCGAACACTGGAATCGTGATGGTCACGACGGCGGAAGCGGGGCGCGTCGCGCAGGCGCGCGATTTTATCGCGGCGCTCGATCGCGCGGGTCTCAAAGTTTCCGCGATGATCGTCAATCGCGTGATGCCCGATCTGCCCGACGCTTCCGAATTCGCTTCGGCCAAAATTTCGGCGGCGCTGAAGCGCAAGCTCAGGCAAAATCTCGCCGACTACGCCGCGCTCAAAAAACGCCAGGACATCTCGCTCGAGATGCTGCGCGATGCGCTTCCATCGGATACCGCCTTGATGGTCGCGCCGGAACTCGGCCGCGAGCCGCGCACACTTTCGGACCTGGCCGCGATCGGCCGCGGTCTGAAATCGGAATGATTTTACGAGCGGGAAGTTTTCTTCGACTGGGCGCCGCGCCGCGCGATTGGCTTGGGCTCGGTGCGCGGCTCGTCCGCATCCAGCAGCCGATCGAGCTTGATGCTAAGGTTCAGAATCTGTGAACTCAGGTGATCGAGGCGGGTCTTCAGATCGCGCACGTCGCGCTTGGAGGGGATGTTGACGAAATCGAGCACCTGCTCGACGTTGCGATCGAAGCTTTGCTTGTTCGCCATGAAGCGTTCGCCCGCGCGCCCGAGACCCGATCGCATCTTGTCGTTGGTCATGACCTCGTTGAAAAAACTCGCGAGCCCGTCCTCGCTCATCTGGCGAAGTTTGCTCATCAGGTTGTCGTCGCGCCCGCGTGCCATGATCTGCAACTATATATAGAGTGCAGGCGCGCGCAAAACGTTGACCACTGTCGCATACATCCTCGGCCTCACGTCGGGCTTCGGCCTGATGGGCTACGCCGAATCGCCCGCGAATCTGATCGCGACGTCGATCATCGTCGATCTGGCGCTCGCGCCGCTGACTGCGATCGTCGCGATTCGCCGCAACCGATCGATCACGGCGTGGGCGATCGCGGGCTTCGCGCTCGGTGCGTGGGCGCTCGCGTGCGTGATGATTCTGCCGGCGTATCGCCCTGCTCCGCCGCGTCCGCCGCAGTATCCGCCTACGTCAGATGCTGCTTGATCCACGCCAGCGTCGGCGCAAACACTTCCGTCTCTGACTTGGCGCCGGCCAAAACGTCGAGATGACCCCATCCGTCGAACTTTTTGTAAGAGGGGTCGGGCGCGCCGGTCGATTTCGCCGCAGCTTCGACCATCGTCGGCCACTGGCTTCCGAAGTTGGTGCTCGCAAACGCGATCACCGGAATCTTCGAGGTCTTCAATTGTTCGAGCAGCGCGGGCGTGAAGGGATTCTCGCCGTCCTGCACCGCGGGCCAATAGCGATCGTACGAAATCAGCAGCTTCGCGAGCACCACCGCGTCGGAGAACCCACCTTGCGGATTCGCGAGACCGCCGTTGGTGCCGAAAAATCCGCCGGCGCCGTAAACCACGTGCTCGAGATTCTCGCGCGCGGTTTTGTACTTCGGAATCGGCGCCGCCTGAGCGGGATTGTCGATCACCATCTGCATCAGCACTTTGCGCTTGTCATAGGTGAGATGCGCGCCGCCGATATCGTCGGCAAAGTGATCGGCGGGCGCCGCGACTTTGCGCATCGGCTTTAGCGGAATGAAACCGTCGAGCGCGATGATTCCCTGCACGCGGTCAGGATGCATCGCGGCGTACAGATACGAAAATTCGACGCCGCGGCTGAATCCCGCGACGAAAATCTTTTCGCGGCCAGTCTGCTCGCGCACAAATTTTGCGGCCGCGTCGATGTCCGACTCGAACAGATCATTGGTCCATCCCGCGAGTTCGGAAAGATCCTTCTCGGCCGTCGCGGGCGGAATGAAATGCGTGCGATAGTCCATCGCCCATACGTCCACGCCGTGGCTCGCGAGATAAAGCTGGAACGAGTAGCGCGGATCTTCGAGCGCGACCTCGCCGTTCATGTTGGTGCCGGGCAGATAGAGCACGACGGCGTCGGGATGCGCCGGCGGGTTGGGGCCCTTCGCGGTGCGATGCAATCCGATTTTGTCGAAGGGCGATTTGCCGACCGTCGCTTGATACGACCATTCGTAAATTCCCGGCGCGCCCTTGATTTCGTGCGCCGCGCCACTCGCGGCAAACGCCGCGGCCTCAGTGGAATCGGCGCGAGCAGTTCCCTGAAAAACGCAGATTGCGAGGATCGCGTAAAGTTGAATCGCGACTCCGACGCGCAGCATCGCATGAGTCTTGCGGCTTGATCGATTAGTCATGGAGATAATCCTCTCCACGATTTCGCGGCTTCGCACAAGTGGCCGCGCGAGGCGGTTGACCCTTCGCCGCCGCCATGCGAAACAGGATCGATCGGTTTTCACGCCAACCACGCTGAGGAGCAATTTGAAATGAGCGAGAAAGTGCAATTCGCGCTGTTTTCTCCACAAGCCGGACAAAGCTGGCATCAGATGGAGGAGCGGGCGCATCGATGCGAAAAGCTCGGCTACCATTCCATCTGGCTGGTCGATCACATGTGGAGCCCCGGGATGCCCGACCTCGATCATCACGAGTGCCTGACGCTGATGGCGGGACTGGCGGCGAAGACCGAAAAAATTCGCATCGGCACGCTCGTGATGTGCAATTCGTATCGCAATCCGGCGCTGCTCGCGAAGTCGCTTTGCACGATCGATCACATCAGCAACGGACGGCTCGAGGTCGGCTATGGCGCGGGCTGGATGGCCGAAGAGTACAAGGGTTACGGCTACGAATTTCCGCCGATGTCCACGCGGCTCAAGATGTTCGAGGAAGGCTTGCACATCCTGAAGCTGATGTTCACCGAGAAGAAGGCGACGTTTAAGGGCCGCCATTACACGGTCGATGAAGCCGCGTGCAATCCGAAACCTGTGCAGCAGCCGCATCCGCCGATCACGATTGGCGGCAGCGGTGAAAAAGTGATGCTGAAACTCGTCGCGCGATTTGCCGATCGATGGAATTGTCCCGCCGGCTACGCGAGCTTCGAGCACAAGTTCAACGTGCTCAAACAGCACTGCAAGGACGTCGGGCGCGACGTCAAGACGATCGACATCTCGGAGCAACTGCTCGTTTGCATCGGCCAGAACGACGCGGAAGTCGAGGCGAAGTGGAAGATGGCGCAGATGCTGAAGCCGTTCGTGACGACGGGCATCAAGGGCACGCCGAAGCAGCTCATCGAGGAGTTCAAAAAGCGCATCGCGATGGGAATCACGACGTTTACGATTTTCTTCAGCGACTTCGCGCCGCCGCCGACTATCGAGCTGTTCGCCAAAGAGGTCATGCCTGCGTTTGCGTAAGTCGAATCGATCGATCGCATCGTCCGCCTCGGCGATCGGGGCAGGCGGTGTTTTTTTTCTGGCAATGCTGATCGCGGGATGCTATTCGCCGCCCGCGTCCTACAGCACGCAACTGGATACGACAGGCGGACTCGGCCCGGGAGATCCGGTGACGCACGCGTCGGCGACGATCGGCCACGTGACGGGAGTCTCGACGATCGGCGGCGGCGATTCGGAAGTAGCGTTTCAAGTCGACGGCTCGCATACCGACGAGATTCACAATGATTCGATCATGACCCTCAACAGCCTTGGCGCGCAGCCGTCGCTCGACGTGATGAACGTCGATGCGATGAGTCATGCGGCGCCGCCGGGCGCGCGACTCGACGGTGCGTCCAGCATGAACGAAGCGCAGTTGTTCATCTCGGCGCGCGGGCCGGGCAGTTACGCGCAGGCGCTGTCGAAAGTCGTCGGTGGGAATACGCCGACGCCGCAGATGATCCAGATGCAGCAGATGCTCGGGATGATTTCGCGCCAGACGATCGCAAATGCGATGGCGATTTCGCCGCCGTCGCGCCAAGAAGTCGAGACCGCGAAGCGCGAGGCCGCGGGCGTCGAGCGGCAACTGATGCGCAACGGCAAAGTCGAGCAGGCGGAACGGCTGCGCACTCAGATCGGCGGCATAATGCCCGGCATGACGGCACCGACGAATCCGCTTGCGATCCCGCTGACCTCGCCAAATCCCTGACAGGTGAATTTCTATGAACGGAGCTGAAAGCCTGATCCGCACCGCGATCGCGGCCGGAGTCGAAGTCTGTTTCGCGAATCCCGGTACGACCGAGATGCCGCTGGTCGCCGCGCTCGATTCAGTCGAAGGACTGCGCGCAATCCTGGGACTCTTTGAAGGCGTATGCACCGGCGCCGCGGACGGATACGGGCGCATGGCCGAAAAGCCGGCGCTGACGCTGCTTCATCTCGGTCCCGGCTTCGCCAACGGAATCGCCAATCTGCACAACGCGCGCCGCGCGCGATCGCCAATCGTGAATCTGATCGGCGATCAAGCGACCTGGCACGTCGGCGCGGACGCTCCGCTCACGTCGAATATCGTTTCGCTGGCGACGCCGGTCTCCGGATGGATTCGCAGCGTGCGCAGCGCGGCTTCGCTCGCAGGCGCGGCTGCCGATGCGATCGCGGTGGCGGGTCACGCGCCGGGACAGATCGCGACGCTGATCATTCCATCGGATTGCCAGTGGGATCCGGCCGAGTCGGCGGCGGCTCCGATCGAAGCGCCCGCGCCGCCGGCGGTCTCCGAATCGGCGGTGAAGCAAACTGCCCAGATGATGCGCAAAGCCATGCGCGTCGCGATCCTGCTGGGCGGCACGGCGCTGCGCGAGCGAGGACTCAAGGCCGCGGCTCGAATCGTCGCCAAGTCAGGATGCAATCTAATCGCCGAGACGTTTCCGTCGCGAGTCGAACGCGGCGTCGGCATGCCTGCCGTCGATCGTCTTCCTTACTTCCCCGAGCAGGCGCTCGAGACGCTGAAGCCATTCGACCTGATCGTGCTGGCCGGCGCGAAGAAGCCGGTCGCGTTTTTCGGCTATCCGAACCTGCCGAGCTATCTCGTTCCCGAAGGTGCGTCGCTCGCGAACCTGGCCGAGCCGACCGACGATGTGCCCGCGGCGCTCGAAGCGCTCGCGAGTGAACTCGGCGCGCCGGTTGCGGTGTCTTTGCCGTCGAAGGCAGCGCGCGCTGAGCGGCCGTCGGGCAAGCTCGACGCGACGGCGGCGGGCGCGGCGATCGCCTGCACGATGCCCGAGCGTTCGATCGTGATGGACGAAGCCGCGACCACTGGACTGCCGTTCTTCAACGCGTCGGCGAATGCGCCTGCGCATACCTATCTCGCGCTCACTGGCGGCGCGATCGGACAGGGGCTCCCGTGCGCGACCGGCGCCGCGGTCGCGTGCCCTGATCGTCGGGTTATCGCGTTCCAGGCCGACGGCAGCGGGATGTACACCGTCCAATCGCTGTGGACGCAGGCGCGCGAATCGCTGAACGTCACCACCGTGCTGTGCAACAACCACAGCTACCGGATTCTGCAGGTCGAGTTGGCGCGCGCGGGCATCAAGGAGCCCGGTCCCAAGGCGCGCTCGCTCACCGATTTGTCGAATCCCGACATCGATTGGTCGATGATTGCGCGCGGGCTCGGCGTTCCGAGCGTGCGCGTCGAGACCGCCGAGGCGCTGACGAAAGAACTCGAGCGCTCGTTCGCGACGCCGGGTCCGTATCTGATCGAGATGTTGCTCTAGTTTTTCGGCAGCTTCGATATGGCCGGATCAATCCGGCCGGTTTGTTGAAAACCGATTGGCGCGCCGCCTTGCCTGCTCCATCGATTCGTCGTTTCCATCGCGATCGCGCGTTCGAAGTCGGCCATCGTCACCGGCCCTTTGCCTTCGCGTGAGAGCGCGATTCGCGCGGCGTTGAGCACCACGTTTTTGATTTCACCGCCGGTGAGATCGCAAGCCGCGAGTTTCTCAACATCAACGTCGAGCATCGGCAGCTTGTCGGGGATCATCCGCCGCCAGATTTCGCGCCTGATATTCAGGTCCGGCCGCTCGAACTCGACCTTCACCGCGATTCGCCGCTCAAGCGCCGGATCGAGCGTGACCTTGCGATTGGTGGAGAGGATGCATACGCCGTCGAAGCGTTCGAGTTCCTGCAGCAGCACGTTGACCTCGCGCACTTCCCAGTTGCGGTAGGCGGAGTCGCGATTGAAAAACATCGCGTCGGCTTCGTCCCAGAACAGGACCGCCTCGGCTTCGCGGGCCTCGCGAAAGACGCGCGTGATATTTTTTTCGGTCTCGCCGACGAAGGCGTTCTGAATTTCCGCGTAATCGATCGCCAGAATCGGCTTGCCCATCGCATGCGCGATCGCCTCGGCCGACGCCGTTTTGCCGGTGCCCGGCGGCCCCGAGAAGAGCGCGGTGACTCCGCGTCCGTAGGCGATTTTGGCGCCGAGTCCCCACTCGTCGAGCATCACCCCGACGTTGCGCCCGTTGGCGAGCAGCATCTCGAGCGAGAAGCGCACCTTGTCGCTGTGCGCCAGGTCGGCCATCGCGACCACCGCGCTTCTGACGCGGCTGCGAGTCCGTCGCACCCGCTGTTGCCGCTTGATATCGAGCTTCTCGCGCGTTTCCGGCGTGAGCTCAAATTCGCAACTGCGCAGCGTGCCTTCGTCTTCGATCACCTGCGAATCGCCGTAGCCGCCGCAAACACGAATCAATCCGTTCTCGCGCATCGTCGATTCGCGCCGCAGCAACGCCAGCGATTGGGCGATTCTCGGAATCTGCGGACTGGCGCATCGCGCGAGGCCTTCGCCACAGAACATGTCGTCGCTCGCGTCGAGGTAGCCGAGATCCTTGCCGATCAGCGCGACCATGATATGCAGTTCGCTCCAGTTGAGTCCTCCTGCTACATGATTGATTTCCCAGTCGGGATGAAATTCCAGCGTGCGCACCAGACGTTTCGTCAGCCGCTCGATTTTGCGATTGGTCGGCATCACCAGTCCGCTCATCATGTGAAAGTGAAACCCCTGGCCGTCGAGCAATTGCGCGCGATCGTTCAACTCCGTGAACAGCGGATAGATGCGGGCCAAAAGTTCTTCCTGAGTTTTCACCTCCCATCCCTTGTCGGCCGACGCATCGAGGTTGAGCAGCGGCGCCAGCAATTCCTGCGATACGGTTATGTTCGATTCGGCGAAATCCTCCTCGTCGTCGAGCGAGATGAGGCCCTCGGCCATCAGCTTCGCGTGTTCCGCAAAGGCTCGCGCGACAATCAGTCGATCGCTGCCGCTGCGGTTCATCGCTTCCTGGATATTAGCGATCTGCTGGATGCGCGGGATGATGCCGATCGCAGACGCGACCAGGAAGAGCAGCAATTCCTGTTCGGTGTCGTTAAGCGCGAGCCGGCGGATGGTCTGCACCAGGTAGATTTCCGCGGATGATTTCGCGAGCGCGTCGCGCATCCGCCGCGCCACGCGCCGCTCGAGGCGTCGCGCCTGTTCGGCTGTGCCGGCGTCTTCGTTGTCGGTAATCCGGCCCCGCAGTCCCGACAAAATCCGAACCGCGTCGAGGATCGCGCCGTCGTCCTTAAACGGACGGATGCGCCCGGCGGCGAATTTTGCCGCCTCGCCAAATACCTGGTCGTTTTTCGGTTCCCTGCGTTTCATCGGAGCACCCCTTTGATCCCCTGCGAACACAGAACAGTACCAGTCCGCCGCGACAACCGTTGTCGCGCGCGAACTGCATCTCGATCGAACTCTGTTTTCAGGAAAGCGCCGCCATCAGGTTTTCGAGCGTCCGCGGCAATTCGCCGATATTCGGAATCAGCCGATGATGCTCGATACGGCGGCCCACGCCGACGAAATGCGTGCCCGCTGCTTCGGCCGCCACGCGATCGATCTGGCTGTCGCCGACGTACACTGCGCGACTCGCGCTGACGCCGGCGCGCTCCAGGCACAGCTCAATGATATCTGGCGCCGGCTTGGGACGCACCTTGTCGCGCGCGCTCGCGACCGCGTCGAAGATACCGCCGAGTCCCAGATGCTCGATCAACGCCGGTACGGTCGCCGATCGATTCGTCGCCAGCCCGAGCTTGTAGCGGCGTTTCAGTTCGATCATGTAGGGACGCAGTTCGAGATGCGGCCGCAGCAAGCGCAGGAACGGCGACGAATCCATCGTGCGCGCGAGATCGTGCATCCGCTTCAGCTTGTCGGCGTCGCCGCGCGCGCGGCCCTTGAACACGTCGGTGGCCGCATACGAAATCGCTGCGATTTCCTCGTCGCGATCCAGCGGCAGTTCACCCATCTGCGCGAAAATCCAGTTGTAGTAAGCGACGTTCGATTCATCCGAATCGAACAGCACGCCGTCAGCGTCGAATATCACCAGATCGATCATCGAGGTGGAATATTGTGCGCGGCGGCGCGGCGCCAGACCAGATGGCAGCGCACTCGAATCGAAAAAGGTCGAACGCTTAACAAATAATTAATGTTGAAGGCTCAGCCGGGCGCGCGCTTGCGATCGATTCGCGCTTCGCGCCGTGCGCGATGCGCTGTTTTTTGCGGAACCGCGACGACTTCGCGCGCCGCGAGATGCTCTCCGCACTCCGAACAGACCATCGTGGGAGCCGTGGTCGCGCCGCAGTTGCGATGCACCAGCGTGAGCGGCGGCCCCGTTTCGTCGCAGAGCCACGTATCGCCCCATCGCATCAGCGCAATCAGCACCGGATAAAGGTCCAAGCCTTTTTCCGTGAGCCGGTACTCGACGCGTCCCTGCTCGCCGTCGGCGCGCGCGCGCTCGAAGATGCCCTTTTCGACGAGGTCGCGCAGCCGCGAACTGAGGATGTTGCGCGCGATTCCGGTCCCCTGCTGAAATTCGTCAAAGCGATGCCGGCCCAGGAACGCCTCGCGCAATATCAGCATCGTCCAGCGCTCGCCGACGACCGATAACGTCCGTGCGACCGAGCATCGCATGTCTTTGACCGCGGCCCATCGCATCGCTTTTCTTTCCTAGATGTCCCTCACTTTGAATTGCGCCGCAAATTCCCGGCATTGCCACGCATAACCATAGTTGCACTTTGAAACTGTCGTTGCCAGCGGTGGGATCTGGGTTAATTGTACTTCTTTGCACTTGAGCCGCGCGATTCGATTCGCGTCACAACTTTGCCCGGCCGATACGCGGCAAGCGCGGTCTTCATCAGCGCCGCGCTGGTTTCGTTCGACGTTGCTCCGCCGATCGCGATCACCGAATCAGGATGCGCGCGATATTCGAGCGCGAGTCCGAGCGTGCCGACCGATCCCGCCATCGCAGCCACACCCGCTGGCGCCGCGCCGCCGATCAGATCGCTCGCTGCCTTCGCGTAACTCGCGTCGCCGGTGATCAGCTCCAATTTCCTCATCGCAAGCGCAGCGGACGCCTGCACCGACGGCATCGGCATGTCATAAAAAACCTGGCGGCCCCCGATCGTCTCGACCACGGGAGCGACCTTGTCGGCGCCTTTTCGATCGACGATCAGATTCAAGATTGGCTCGCGAAAATCCTTCAACACGATGGTGGCGAGCGCGCGCGCCTCACTCAGATATTTTGCTTCGTCGGAGTACTGATAGGCGTTCGCGAGCGCATTCAGCAGATAAACCTGGTCGCTGGCGAGCCCCGACACTCGCGCGCGGCCGCCCGACCACACGTGACGAAAGCTGCCGCCGGATTCGCGAAGATGGCTGAGGATAAAATCCAAATCGTCAAGCGCAATCTGCTTGAGATGCTCGTCGTCGAGCGCGGCCGAGGCGACCAGGTACGCATCACACATCAGCGCGTTCCGATCGGTCATCACGGCCCGATCCACTTGCGGGATTTTGCGCCGCGCTCGCGCCGCAAGCATCGATGCAGTGATCTGGTCGATCATCGCGCGCGCCTGCCCCTCGGAGATTTTCAGGCGAGCGGCCAGTTGCGCCGCATCGACCGCGCGCCGCAGCACGATTCGTCCGTCGGGCGCGCGCGCCGGCTTGTGATCCATCCCGAAGAAAATGATCGCAGCGCGCGCCTCCTCGGGCGGCAGCGCGAGGTTCACTTCGTCGATGGTCCAGGTGTAGTAGCTGCCGTCGTCGCCTTTGAACGAATCGGCGTCCTGATGCGAATAAAATGCATGCGTCTTCGGATCGAGTAGTTCGCGATTCACGTAGCCGGCGATCGATCGCGCCACCCGCGCGAGTTCCTGGTCGCCGCTCGCTTCGTACGCCTCCGCGTATGCTTCCAGCGCCATCGCGTTGTCGTAGCCGAGTTTTTCGAAGTGCGGCACCGCCCAATTCTGGTCGGTCGAGTAGCGATGAAACCCGCCGCCCAGTTGATCGAATACTCCGCCCGCCGCGATCTTGCGCAGCGTGTCGAGCGACATCGCGGTGAACTCCGGATGCCCGTAAAATCCGTGCGCGAGAGCTAGGCGAATCGCCGGGAAATCATAGAAGCGTGGTCCCGAGCCGGCGCCGAACCCGCCGGTTTTGCGATCGTATGAGCGCTGCAGCCCGGCCAGAATCTCAGCTCGCAGCGCATCCAGGCCTGTCTGCGGCGGACGATCCGCCACCGGCTGGACTTTCAGTTTTGCCGCGTTCGCCTCCGCCTGGCGTTCGAGCGCGACGCGATCGTGCGCGTACAAATCGGCGATACGGCGGATCAACGGCAGCATCGACGTATTCTTCCCGCCGCTTCCACCGGGGCCCGCGCCTGGTCGCGGCGGCACGTAGCCCGCGGCGAAAAAGAGCGCGCCGGTCGAAGTCGTGAAGCAGGTTAGCGGCCATCCGCCCGCTCCCGTGAGATGGCTCGCCGCGCTCTGGTAATAGGCGTCGATATCGGGCCGCTCGTCGGTATCGACTTTCACCGGCACGAAGTTGCGGTTCAGTATCGCGGCGATTTCGGGGTCCGAGTACGTGGTCTCGTCCATCACGTGGCACCAATGGCACCAGATCGCGCCGATATCGATCAGCACGGGACGGTTCAGAGAGCGCGCGAGTGCAAACGACGACGCGCTCCACGGCTGCCATCGAATCGGGCTCGCGGCGGCCTGGCGCAAATACATGCTCGACGCCGATTTGAGCGCTCCTGCCGGCAGCGCCGGCTCTTTCGATCGCGCCAAGTTTTCTGCGCGCGCGAGCGGTGCAAATGCGGCGATGCAAACGATCGCGAGTAACGCAAGGACTCTTCGCGTTGACATGAAACGGACGGCGCGGTACCCAAAAAACACAGCCTTGCGGATGCACTTCGACTGAATTGATTTTGGTTTCAGGTTCAAACGATGACTTCCACGACTAACGCCGCCGACCGGCGCTGCGCAGTTCCGCGATGAGCGGTAAATCAGCCACCCGCCGACGTCCGTCGCGTGCGCCGCACGGTCCTGCCAAAGTCATCCGCATCCCAACGCCCAAAGTCGTCAAACGCCGCCGTGCGATCAGGGCTGGTTTCGGCCTTCTCATTCTATCACTGATAGGGGCGATTCTCGCGCGGCTTTATTGGACGCGGACCGCGCCGCCGACGCCCGAAAAAGTCTCGGGCCTTTCCGAACAGGAATCCGAAATTCTGGGCCTGGTGAATGAGGAGCGCGCGCGGGCCGGACAGCAACCGCTGAAATTCTCGCCACGGCTCGCCGTGATCGCGCGCGGCCACAGCTACGACATGGCGATGCGCCATTATCTTGCGCATGAAAGCCCCGAAGGAGTCGCGCCCGCCGATCGAATCGCTGGCGTCGGAATCGGCTACCACGCAGTCGGCGAAAACATCTACATGGACGACTATGGCGATCCGAACGCCGTGCCGACGCACGCGATGCGCCGATGGCTCGGCAGTCCGGCGCATCAGGCGAACCTGCTGTCGGGGAAATTTACCGAAACCGGCGTCGGCATCGCCCACGCGTCGGACGGCAGCACCTACGTCACGCAAGATTTCGTCCGCTGATCGCGACGGCTGCGGGACTCACGATGGATTTCTCCCAACTCGCAGCGCTGGCCGGAGGTCACGCCGAAGCGCGCGCGATTCAGACCGCGCTCAAGCTTGGGCTGTTCGAGAGCGTCGCGCATGGCCGATGCGACGCTGATGCGCTGGCGGCGTCGCTCAAGGCCGATCGGCGCGCGGTCGGAGTGCTGGCCGACGCGCTCACGGCGCTCGATTTGCTCGCGAAAACCGGGAAACAATACGACCTCGCCGATATCGCTCGCCGCTTCCTGATCAAATCTTCGGCTGAATATCTTGGCGACCTGATCTTGTTCGACGAGGCGCTGTTCGAAACGTGGGCGCATCTCGAACAAACCATCCGCACCGGCGCGCCCGCGCGCACGCCGGATATGTTCCAGGTCAAGCCCGATGAGACCGAGCGCTTCATTCGAGCGATGGACAGCCTCACGCGCGCGCGCGGCGACGCAACCTACGTCGCCGAGCGGCTCGATCTCAGCGAGTTTCCGATCATCGCGGACCTGGGCGGCGGTCCGGGAACTTACGTCGCGGCGATGCTGCGGCGATGGCCCCATCTGCGCGCCGCGATTTTCGACCTGCCGGCGACGCTCGAGGTCGCGCGCCAAATCATCGCCGAGCGCGAGCCCGATCTCGCGCCGCGCATCGATCTCATCCCGCTCAACTACCGCAAGGTCGAGTTGCCGGGCCGCTGTAGCGCCATCTTCATGTCGAATATAATTCACAGCGAAGACGAGGCGACCAACGCCGACCTGATGCGCAAATGCTTTCGCGCGCTGAATTCCGGCGGCATCGCAGTCGTCAAAGATCACATCATGAATGAGGAATTGACGGAGCCGAAGGCGGGCGCGATTTTCTCGCTCTACCTGCTGCTCACCACGCGCGGCCGCGATTATTCGTTCAGCGAAGTTTCGGGATGGCTCCGCGGCGCAGGCTTTATCGACATTCGACTGGAGTCGTTGCCGAGTCCGCCGTTCACCTCTTCGATGGTGATCGCGCGCAAACCGTGACTCGTTCGCGCGAATCCGCCGTCGCGCTCGCGGTAATCGCAATCGCAGTCAGCGCGGCGTGCGCCGGATGCGCCGGGTTGTCCCTCATGAGCCTTGCGCCAACGGTCGCGGTCGGCGCCGCGCAGATGGTCGGCGCGCAAGTCGCGATGAAGCAATCGAAGGGCGGCATCATCGGCACCGCCGACGAGGCCGAGCGATGCGACGAACTGCTCCGCACCGCGCCCGGCGTCGAGGAAGTGCGCAAAACGCCCGACGGCCTGATCGAATCGCGGCAGTGGAAAATCGTCGAGCACGAGGGCAATCCAACGTGGATGCTCGTGCGCACCGGCGATTCATCCGGCGACGCATGGCGGCCAAAACCGGGCATCGCGAAACTGAACTTCAAACCGCCCCTCTACCAGATGCTGCCGGCGAAGGAGCCGCAGATTCTCGCGTACGCGCCCGCCGACGTCACGAATCCGTCCGACAGCGAGCAACTCAATTCGATGACGGCGGCGTTCGGCGCCGGGATGGGCACCTTCGAGTGGCGCGAGCGCACCTACAGCTACGTCGTCGTCAAGGAACTGCCGTGCTTCAAACCGGTCAAATGAGATCGGCGCGAAGATGGCGCGCGCGGATTGCGGCCCCGGCAATCGCGATCGCGTTGGCGCTGATCCTTGCACTGGCGAAATTCGTGAACGCGCCGTACGCTCAGTCCATGGACGGAAACGGCAATCACTCGCGGCCTCGTCTCGAGCCGTCGTCGTGGCCCGACAGCGCACTCACGATCGCGAGCCTTGGGCATGCCGCGGTGCTGATGAATTTTTTCGGCACCCGCCTGATCAGTGATCCAAGTTTGTACGATCGCGTCGGCTTGTCGATCGGACCGATCGTGACGATCGGACCCAAGCGGCACGTCGATCCTCCGCTCGCGCCCGCCCAGATTGGCCCGCTCGACCTCATCCTGATCACGCACGCGCACATGGATCATCTCGATCTGCCGTCGCTGAAGTCGTTACCCAGAAGCGCGGTCGTTATCGCGTGCGAGAAATGTGCGCCGCTGATCGCGCCGCTCGGCTTCGCCGATATCCGCGAACTCAAGTGGGGCGAACAGACTACCGTCAACGGTTTGACGATCAGCGCGATGGGCGCGCGGCATTGGGGCAAGCGATGGCCGTGGGGCCAGACCTTCGGCTACAACACTTACGTGCTCGACAAGAATGGGCATCGCGTGATGCTGGGATGCGACAGCGCGGTGACGAACCTGTTCGCCGATATCGCGTCGAATCCGCCCGAGGTCGCGATCTTTTCGATTGGCGCATACAACCCATGGATCTGGAATCACGCCAATCCGGAGCAGGTGTGGTCGATGTTCCAGCAGACGCACGCCCGCTACCTGGTGCCGATTCATTGGGGCACCTTCAGGTTGTCGAACGAGCCGATGGAAGAGCCGCTGCGAAGATTGATCGCGGCGTCCGGCGCGGAACAAAACCGAATCGTACTGCGCGAGATCGGCGGCGCCTGGACCCTGCCCGAATCGGCTGAGGCGCACGATAGGGCCGCCGCCGCTAACGCGCGCTAGTTCTGATTATTCGATCGCATCGGCGATTCGCCGCGCCGCAATATCGCCGTACGCCGAGTCCTTCTCGATACCGATCCATCGCCGCCCGAGCACCTTCGCCGCAACTGCGGTCGTACCCGTGCCGAGAAAACAATCGAGGATTAAATCGTCGGGCCGCGTCCACAGCTTCACGATTCTTGTCAGCAGCGCCGCCGGCTTCTGCGATGGATGCGCGCCGGCACTCCGCTCCGAGCGTGGCGTGCACGGAAACGTCCACAGATTGCGCAACTGCTTGCCGCCGTTGATCGCCTTCGATTCTGCATAATCGAATGTCCACTTCGCCGCGTGCTCGGGCGTGTTGTTGCACGCCCAGATGATGTACTCGGTGCTCTCGGTCGGCAGCCGCCCGGTAATATTCGGCTGCGCGTTCGGCTTGAACCAGGTTATCTGCTGCAGGATTCGGCGCCCGAGCACGTGCTCGAGAATAAATCCGATCACGTAGATATTGTGGAAGCTGCCGAACACCAGGATGTTCCCGTTCGGCCGCACCACGCGAATGACCTCCGCAAGCCAGCGCCGCGTGAAATCGAAGTAGTCGTCGTTGCTGAAGCGATCCCACAGCTCGCTCATCGTGACGTGGGAGCTGAACGCCCACTTGAGGCCCTTGCGGCGGCTCATGTTGTACGGCGGGTCCGTGATGCACGCGTCGAAGATACCGTCGGGCCAATCGCGCATCACCTCGACGCAATCGCCGGAATAGATCACACCCGGCGCGGGCATCGAGGTCGCGGCAGCTTGGTCTCGCGCTATCGAGGACGCAACGTTCGCGCGGCGGGACCGGCGCTCAGACACGCTTGCGCTTCTTCGAGAGATAATCGACCAGCAGGTATTCGCCGAGATGATCGGGACGCGTGAACAGCGCACGCCCGCGATTGATTCGCGTCATCTTATCGACGAACGCGCGCAGGCTCGGCGAGTCGTCGAGCATGAAGGTGTTGATCGTGATGCCCCTGCGGGTGATGCGCTCGACTTCCTTCAGCGTTTCCTGCGCCGCCCGCATGCTGATTCCGCCGAACGACAGCGGCCATTCGCAGTAGAGCCGCTTGTTGAGGAAGTAGGCCGTCGGCTGTCCGTCGGTGATCACGATGATGTGCTGATTGCGCGAGGGATGCCGCGCCAGCAGATCGGATGCGAGCCGCAGTCCGTCCTGCAGATTCGTGAACGGATCGCCCATGTTCCACGAGGCCTCGGGCAAATCCTTCAGCTTGAGTTCGACCGCGCGCGTGAAAAAACCGACGATCGAAAAATAGTCGCGCGGGAACTTCGAGCGAATCAGCGTCTCCATCGCCATCGCGACTTTCTTGGCTGCCGCGAACCGCCCTTCCCAGCTCATCGACCACGACATGTCGAGACACAGCACCGTCGACGACGAACTGGCGTAGTCATTCTCGTAGATTTCGAAGTCGTCGGGACGAAGCTCGAGCGGCACGCCCGCCTTGCGCGCGAGCGCGTGCTTCAGAGTCGCGACCAGGTTGAGATTCAACGGATCGCCGAACGCATACGGCTTGGTCTGCTCGGGACGCATCTCGGTGACGCCGCGATGGTCCGTCATGTGCCCGCCCGATCGATCCTTCAGCAGGTTCTGGTAGATGTCGCGCAGCGCGAGTTGGCCGATTCGGCGCACACCTTTGGGCGAAAGCTGAAAATGATCGCCCTTCGGCACCATGTATCCCGATTGCGCCAGCAGCACCATCACCTGCTTCAGATTCTGAAAATCCTTGCTCGCCTGCTGGCCGAGAATCTGCTGGAAGTCCTCCATCGAAATGGTGTCGAAATTCCCCGACATCAGGTCTTGTTCGAGCTGGCGCATCCGCTCCATCTCGCGCATCAGCTCGAGCGCCTCTTCGTAGCCGAGGCTCTTCGGACCGTGGAACATGTGCTGATTGCGCTCGCGGAAATTTTCGAGGTCGCGGATGTTTTCGTATTCCTCGAGCAGCGCGTCGAAATCCGTCTTCGCGTCGGCATCCTCGAATTCGTAGCTCTCGAGCTTGCGCAACGCCTCGGATAACCGCCGCGGCATGCGCGACAATTCGCGCTGCTTGTCTTCGACGCCGGGCTTCTGCTCCTTCAGCGATTCGAGCTTCTGCCGCTCGCGATTCAGGATGTCCTCGAGCTTCTGCTCCATCTCGGAGAGCGCGTTTTTGAGATTGAAGTCGCGATACTTCTGGCGCATCTCCTGGCGCAGTTGCTCGAGAAATTCCTCGAGGCCCATCACGCGCACGCCGTCGAAATCCATGCCCTGGCGCATCATCCACTCCATCGCCTGGCGCACGTCGTCGGTGTAGGAAAGATACTCGGCCAGCTTCTCGAACACCTTGTCGGCGTCGAGCTTGAGCTGCTGCGTGCCGTCCCACTGCGTGTAGCGCGTGACGACGCTGGGCTGTGCGCGGCGAATCATGCGTGGTAGGCGAAGCGCCCGCCCTGGCGATCCTTGTTCAACTTCTGATGCAGATGCAGGCCTTCGAAAATAAACTCGCTCGCCGCGGCCATCAGGCCGGGTGTCTCGAACGGCCCTAGCATCCCGATCGCCTCGCGCAGCCCGCTCACTTCGCGCAGCGGCTCCATGTATTCCGAATTCGGCGCGGTGTCGGACACCTCGACGCCCCATCCTTGCTCGAAATAGCTCGATACTTTTTTGAGATCGTCGAGCTTTACATAACGATCGAATACCTTGAGCACCGCGCGATTGACCAACCGCTCGATCAGATCGTCTTCCTTTTTATCTTCGCCGACGTACTCGAGCTCGATCTTGCCGGCCGTCGAGGCGTACAGCGAATGCAAATCCGAGATGCGCGGCACGATTTCGTTCTCGCTGTTGCGCACCGCGCGTTTTTCGGCATTGGAGATTACCGATTCGAGATTGTTGATCGAGACCCGAACCGAGACCCCCGACGACTGATTGATCTCGTTCGACGCGCGCGCCTCGAACGTGATCTGCGCCAGGATGTCCTTCATGAACTGCGGGATGCGCACGTCGACGCCGGTCCGCGGCGGATGCGCCGCTTCCTGCTCCATGATCGCGATCTCGTGTTCGATCGTTTTCGGATAGTGCGTGCGAATCTGGACGTCGAATCGATCTTTCAGCGGCGTGATGATCCGTCCGCGCGAGGTGTAGTCCTCAGGATTCGCGCTCGCGACGAAAACCACATCGATCGGCAGCCGGATTTTGTAGCCTTTGATCTGAACGTCTTTCTCTTCCATCAAGTTGAACAGTCCGACCTGCACTTTTTCGGTCAGGTCCGGCAGTTCATTGATGGCGAAGATGCCGCGATTCGTCCGCGGAATCAGGCCATAGTGAATCGTCTCTTCGTCGGCGAGATACCGCCCCTCGGCAACCTTGATCGGATCGATCTCGCCGATCAGATCCGCCACTGATACGTCGGGCGTCGCGAGCTTTTCGGCATAGCGAGCGTCGCGGCCGATCCACGCAATCTCGAGCGCGTCGCCATTCGCCGCCGCCAGCTTCACGCATCGCCGGCAGATCGGCGCAAACGGATCGTCGTTGATCTCGCATCCGGCGACCGCCGGTACGAATTCATCGAGCAGCTCGATCAGCGCCCGGATGATTCTCGATTTGGCCTGGCCGCGTTCACCAAGAAAAATCATGTGATGGCCGGCCAGCACGCCGTTTTCGATTTCCGGGATTACCGTCTCTTCGTAGCCGACGATTCCCTCCATCATGGTCTGCTTGGTGCGCAAACGTTCGAGCAAATTCTTGCGCATCTCCATGCGCACCGGCATCGTCTCATAGCCCGCACTTTTAAGTTCGCCAAGCGTCCGGATATTCAGCAATTTTTCATTCATCAAGAATCCCGCGGAGTGCTTCTGCACTTAGGATCACGATAAGTCAGCCGCAGCGTTTTTGAACAGGGGCCGCAATGACTTAAAGCTGTCTTCCAAACTCTGCGACAGCACGCGCGTGGAGGCAAGCACCGTCATGAAGTTCGCGTCGCCTTCGTAGCGCGGCACGACATGCCAATGCAGGTGATCGGCGAATCCGGCGCCGGCGCTGCGACCCAGGTTGGCGCCCAGGTTGAAGCCGGACGCATTGGTCAGCGGACGCATCACCTCGACCGACTTCGCGATCAGATCACCGACCAGATTTCGCTCGCCGCGGTTCAGCAGTTCGGGTGACGCAACATGGCGGCGCGGCGCGACCATCAGATGCCCGTTGGTGTAGGGATAGCGATTGAGCATCACCACCGCGTCGCGATGATCGAACACGACGAGGCGCTTTCGCCGCTCCGCTTCGATCAGCGGGCCGAAACAGAAGATGCATTCCTTTGGTGCGCCGCTGCGCTTCACGTAGTCGAAGCGCCAAGGCGCAAAGAGCCGGAACTCCGGCGCCGCCGCGGCCTCCGGACGGCTACTCGTCCTCTGCTTCGGCGCCATTTACTTCGATTCTGAGTTCCTTGCCTGCGCGGAAAAACGGGATCTGCTTGGCGTCGACCTTGACCAGTTCGCCGGTTTTCGGATTGCGGCCCTGCCGCGCGCGACGCTGCTTCACCGCGAAACTGCCGAAACCGCGAACTTCGATTCGCTCGCCGCGCGTCAGCGAAGTCGCCATCGCGTCGAACATCGCGTTCACGATCGTTTCGGATTCCCGGTGCGTGAACGTCTGCTTGCGCGCCAGCAACTCGTCGATAATTTCCCGCTTGGTCATCGGTCCCGCGCCGATTCTCCCGGCCACTCGCGATGAATAAGTTACCGGGGATTGCCCCGTCCACGCGCCGAGCGCCGTTCGCTATCGTCGCGATCGAGCTTGAGCTCCTCGTTCAGGATGTCTTCCATCGAGAATCGCGCCGCCTCATGCTCGCGCTTCAGGTACGCCTGCATCTCTTCGCGCTCCTCGTGCTGCTTGAGCGCCTTGATCGAAAGTCCGATACGCCGTTCCTTCGGATCGAGCTGCACCACCAGCGCTTCGAGTTCGTCATCCACCTTATAGAGCGACGACGGCTTGTCCACGCGCTCGTTGCTAAGCTGCGAAATGTGGATCAGGCCTTCGATTCCTTCCTCGATCTCGACGAACACGCCAAAGTCCGCTACCGAGCTGACCTTGCCGTGAATCCGCGTGTTGAGCGGATAGCGTTCCGCGACTGTGTTCCACGGATCGGCGCCGAGCTGCTTCACGCCCAGGCTCACGCGCTCGTTCTCGACGTCGATACCCAGCACGACCGCCTCGAGCTCGTCGCCCTTCTTCACCACTTCCGACGGATGCCGGATCTTTTTGGTCCACGACAAATCCGAGATGTGCACCAAGCCGTCGATTCCCTGTTCAATCTCGACGAACACGCCGAAGTCGGTGATCGATTTGACCTTCCCCTTGATCTGGCTGCCGATCGGATGCTTCTCCGCGAGTTCTTCCCACGGATTCGTTTCGGTCTGCTTGAGCCCGAGTGAGATGCGCCGGTTCGCTTCGTCCACGCCGAGCACTTGCACTTCCACCTCGTCGTTCGGATTCACCACTTTCGACGGATGAACCGCGCGCTTGCTCCAGCTCATTTCCGAAACGTGGATCAATCCTTCGACGCCCTTCTCGATTTCGACGAACGCGCCGTAATCCGTGACGCTCACGACCTTGCCCTTGATGCGCGTGCCCGGCGGATACGCTTCCGCGACCTTGGTCCACGGATCGGGCATGATCTGCTTCATGCCGAGCGACACGCGCTCGCGCTCCGGATCGTACTTCAGCACCACGACTTTGACTTTGTCGCCGACCTTCAGCACTTCCGACGGATGCTGCAAGCGCCCCCACGCCATGTCCGTGATATGCAGCAGGCCGTCGATGCCGCCGAGATCGATGAACGCGCCGTAATCCGTGATGTTCTTTACGGTGCCTTCGAGGATCACGCCCTCTTCGAGCACCTTGAGCGTCTGCTCCTTCAGCGACGCGCGCTCGCGCTCGAGCACGCTCCGCCGCGAGACCACCACGTTACCGCGCGCGCGGTTGAATTTCAGGATTTGAAAACGTCCGCGCTGCCCGACGTATCGATCGAGATTGCGCGCGGGACGAATATCGACATGCGAGCCCGGCAGGAACGCCGGCACGCCGATATCGACTTTGAGGCCGCCCTTGACCTTGCCCAGCACCACCCCTTCGACCGGCGTCTCGGTCTGGAACGCGCGATCGAGTTCGCGCCAGACTTTGAACTTCTCGGCCTTCGCGTGCGAAAGTATCACCGTACCGTTGTCGGTCTCGGTGCCTTCGAAATACACGTCAACCTCGTCGCCTTCCTTGACGGTCGGATGACCTTCGTGATCAAGAAATTCGGCCAGGGGAACCTGTCCTTCGCACTTATAATTGATGTCGATAATGACGCTGTCGCGGGTGATCAAGAGGACTCGTCCGACCAACACATCGCCGGATCGGGGAGCCTTGAGGCTCTCTTCCATCAACGCCTCAAAGTCATTTTCTCCTCCGCTCATTTGCTCAGGCAACGCTTTCTCCATTTAGTGGGACCTTCCGGGACTTCGGGGCTGCTGCAATCCTTACAACCGGGCTAGGCTCGTTTCAAGTCCTTGCCGCCGTTGATTATAGCATCAATCTTCTTTTTCATCGCCGCCGCGACATCATCGGCAGAAAAATTTGTCGTATCGATCGCGATCGCATCGTCCGCCTGCTTGAGCGGCGCGAGTTCGCGATCGCGGTCGCGCCGATCGCGCTCGATCAATTGCTCGAGCACTTCATGCAAAGTGATCGCCGCACCTTTCGCGCGCAATTCCTCGAAGCGGCGGCGCGCCCTAACTTTGACGTCCGCGCTCAGAAAAAATTTGAACTCGGCATCGGGAAAAATTACGGTGCCGATATCGCGGCCTTCCATCACCACGCCGCCCGCCGCACCCGCTTCGCGCTGCAAATCGCGCATCCGCGCGCGCACCGCTCCAATCGCCGAGAACTGCGACGCCAGTTCACTCATTTCGGGTTCAGTAATCGCAGCCGTGACATCATGATCATCGAGCAGTATCCGCTCGCCGTCGAATCGAATGCGAATCGAATCGAGCACCAGCTTGAGCCGCGCTTCGACGTCCGCATCGCCAGGACTGACGCCCGCTTCGCGCGCCGCGATCGCCAATGCTCGATACATCGCGCCCGTGTTCAGGTATGCGAACCCGAGCGCCCAAGCGAGCTTGCGCGCGACCGTCGATTTGCCGGCGCCCACTGGCCCATCAATCGCAACTATCGGCTTCGCTCTCTTCATCGCCGTCTTATACCTCGCCCGCTTTTTTGCGGGAGAGGACGCCGAGTCGCTCTGAAGCGACGAGGTAGGTGAGGGTGCAGGTCCCCGCTCGCTCGGGATGACACGGACGCCCGCTTCATCGGATTCGCTCGCGCATCCTGCGTCCGCGCTCGAATAATTCTTCCAGCCGTTCGACGTCGCCGGTCTCGACCAGCCGCTGAAACTCGGCAAACGTCGCGCCGTAAATTCTTAGCGCATCGGCGATCGCCTCGCGATTCGTAATAAATATGTCGCGCCACATCTCCCACGACGACGCCGCGAGCCGCGTCGTATCGCGAAGTCCGCCCGCGCCGTACTCCACCGCCAGCTTGTCGCCGACGCGTTCGTCCGCCAGCGCCGCGCCGAGCACGCTCGACACGATTTGCGGCAAGTGACTCGCGCGCGCGAGCAACTCGTCATGCGTCGCCGCATCCATCATCTCGACGCACGCGCCGGTCTCGCTCCATAGCTGCTCGATCTTGTTGATCGCAGCGGGCGTGCTCTTCGCCGACGGCGTGATTATCACGCGCCGATCGCGAAAGAGCGACGTATCGGCCGCGATCGCGCCGGTGGTTTCCTTGCCGGCCACCGGATGAGCCGCGACTAACGCTCGATTGCCTGTGATCAGCGGCTCCAGCGCGCGCACCACAAATCCTTTCACGCTGCCGACGTCCGTTACGACCGCGTCGGGCGCCGTGTGCGCGATCATTTTTTCGAGCGTAGCGCGCATCGCAAGAATCGGCACCGCCAGCACGATCAGATCGGCGCCGCGCGCCGCCTCAACCGGATCGCGCGTCGCGATATCGATCATTTTGCGTTCGAGCGCGACGTCGAGATTCGCCTGCGAGCGCCCGAGGCCGACTACTTTGCCGACCAGTCCGGCGTCGCGCGCGATCAGCGCGAGCGAGCCTCCGATGAGTCCCACCCCGCACACGGTCATTTGATTGAATAGCTGCGCCACGCTCGTTTGATGTTTTTCCGACGGGTTTTTGGCTATCGACTTGGGTCCGCGCGCTCGATTCGAAATCGCGCGGTAGTTCCGATCGCAAGAATCCGCGCGGGAATTTACTTGCGAATCACCTCGGATAGCGCCGCGATCAGACGACGATTCTCCTCCGGCAGGCCCACGCTGATCCGCACATGATGCGGATAGCCGTAGCCGTTCATCGGGCGCACGATCACGCCCTTCCGCAGCAACGCATCATAAACCGCACGCCCATCGCCCACTTCGACCAGCATGAAATTCGCAAAACTCGGAACGAAACTCAGCCCAAGCCGCCGGAACTCCGCTTCGAGATAGTGCATCCCGGCGGCGTTGACTTCGAGCGTGCGCGCGATATGCGCGCTGTCGTCCATGCCCGCGATCGCCGCGACCTGCGCGAGCGACGTCACGTTGAACGGCTGCCGCACTTTGTGCAGCATCTGGATGATATCCGGGCGCGCGACCGCGTATCCGACCCGGATTCCCGCGAGTCCAAAAATTTTGGAGAACGTGCGGAGCGTGATCAGCAGCCGCTGGTCGTCGTGGTCCTGCAAAGAATCGGGATACTCGGGATCGCGCACGAATTCGAAGTACGCTTCATCGGCCACAATCACCACGTGCTCGGGCACGCGCTTAAGAAAGCGCTGCCACTCGGCGCGCCGATAGATCGTGCCGGTCGGATTATTCGGATTGCCGAGGAAGACGAGCCGCGTGTTCGCATCGATCGCAGACGCCATCGCGTCGAGATCGTGCGCAAATCCATCGATAGTTTTCGTGACCTTGTGATCGCCGCCTGCCGCCGCCGTCGCCAGCGGATAAATCGCAAACGAATGCTCCGAATAGACCGAGTTGAGCCCCGGCCGCAAAAACAGATACGCGAGCAGGTTGATCACCTCGACCGATCCCGACGCCGGAAAAACCCGCTCGGGTGCGACGCCGTGACGCTCGGCAATCCTGGCGACCAGCGCGTAGCTCGCGCCGTCGGGATAGCGATTCAGCTCCGGCAGCGCGGCCTTGATTGCTTCGATCGCGAGCGGCGACGGCCCGATCGGATTTTCATTCGACGCGAGTTTCACCGGCTCGCCGATTCCGAGTTCGCGTTGCAACTGTTCGATCGGTTTCCCCGGCTCGTACGGCGCGAGCGCGGCAACCGAGGGCAAAACCAAATCCTGTGCTTTGATCAAGAGACGATGAGCTGCCCGCTACGCGGCGGCAGACCTGCCTTCAGGATACGATCCGAGCACCTTTAAAAAAAGAGCCTTGCGCGCGAGCGCCTTCAGCGCGCGCGCGAGATTCGGATCCTCGCGATGACCCATCAGGTCCACGAAAAACAGATACTCCCACGGCCGCGCGCGCAGCGGCCGCGACTCGATCTTCGAGATGTTGATCGAATTGCGCGCGAACAGGCTGAGCGCCTCGTTGAGCGCACCGACCCGATCCGCCACCGCGAACAGCGCCGTGGTCTTGTCCGCGCCCGATCGATCCGTCGCGCGAGTGCCCATCACGATGAAGCGCGTGGTGTTGCTCGCTATATCCTGGATATTCGCCGCGATCGTCTTGAGGCCGTACGCCTCGCCCGCCGCCGCCGACGCGATCGCGCCGAGCGACGGATCGTCGGCCGCAAGCTGCGCAGCAAGTGAGTTCGACGCGACCGGCTGGGTCTCGCAATGGGGAAAATTCGCCGCCAGATACCCGCGGCATTGCGCGAGCGATTGCTGATGCGAGACGATCTTCTTCACCAGCGCGCGGTCGCCCTCGCGCGACAGCATCGAATGCCGAATCGGCAGCAGGATCTCCCCGATTATCACCAGCGGCGTGTCGATCAAGAGATCCAGCGTCAGCGTAACTGATCCCTCAGTGGAGTTTTCCACCGGCACCACGCCAAAGTCCGCGCGCCCGTTCTCGACTTCGTTGAACACCGACGCAAACGATGGCTGCGGCGCAAGTTCAATGCTCGAGCCGAAGCGCATCACCGCCGCCTCATGCGAATACGTATGCTCCGGTCCGAGGAACGCCACCCGCGGCACGTGCTCGAGCGCGCGGCACGCCGAAATTATCTCGACGAAAATCTGCTTGATGTGCTCGTCGCCAAGCGGGCCCTGGTTCTCCGCGATCATCTTTTCGATCACCTGGCGTTCGCGCAGCGGCTGGTACACCACGCCGCCATCATGATGCTTCAAGCGCCCGATCTCCGTCGCGAGACTCGCGCGCAACGACAGCAGCCGCAGGATCTTCAGGTTAATTTCATCGATTCGCGCGCGCAGCGTTTCGATCGACGGCGGTTCCGCCGCCGCTTTCTTGCGTATTCGAGATGACATGAACTCCGAATGCGTAACCGATCGCAGAGCCCTTTTCAACGACCCATTGATGACACGGCCGGCGCTCTCGATCCGGTAACATTGGCTGAGTCCACTTAGGTCGCCCGCGAAGTGCGATCATCAAATAGTGAAGCAGCGCGCTAGCCGATCGGCCTGTCGTTTTCGATTCCGGGCCTCGTCAAGTAGGCCGCGCCCATCGCGGCGAATTTACGATCGCGATCGCGCCGCAGTTCGCCGGGCTTCAGCTTGATCAGCGCCTCGAGATGGCGCGTGATTGCCGCGCCCAGCAGATGCGCCGCTTCGGCGGGCGCGGTATGCGCCCCGCCTTGCGGCTCTGAAACGACCTCGTCGATAATTCCAAACTCAAGCAGATCGGGCGCTGAAATCTTGAGCGCGCTCGCCGCCGCCGCGACGTTCTCCTCACCGCCCGCGCGCCACAAAATCGCCGCGCATCCCTCCGGCGTGATTACCGAGTAGCACGCGTTTTCCTGCATCAGCACGATATTCGCGACGCCCAGCGCGAGCGCGCCGCCCGAACCGCCTTCGCCGATCACGCACGCGATCACCGGCACCGTGAGCCGCGCCATCAATTCGAGGTTGTGCGCGATCGCCTCGATCTGCCCGCGCTCTTCGGCGCCAACGCCCGCCTCGCCGCCCTGCGTGTCGATAAACGTGATCAGCGGAATCGAAAACCGGTCGGCAAGTTCATACACGCGCGCCGCCTTGCGATAGCCCTCGGGATGCGGCTTGCCGAAGTTGCGCTTCAAGCGCTCAGTCGTGGTGCGTCCGCGTTGTTGTCCGACGATCGCGACCGCGCGGCGCCCGAAGTAGCCGAGCCCCGCGACGATCGCGCGGTCATCCGCGAAGCGCCGGTCGCCGTGAATCTCGAAGAAGTCGCGAATCAGCAAATCGACGTAATCGAGCGTCTGCGGCCGCATCGGATTGCGCGCGAGCCGCACCCGTTCGATCGCGCTGAGGCTGACTTCCGCAGCGCCATCATCCTTCGCCTCGATTTTGGCGCGCCGCTTCGCGCCGCGGCGATTCTTATGTCCGTTCAGGTTGCCTTTCAAAGTTCACCGCGCTCGCCGAAAAAATTCTCGAATAATGCGAGAGCATCCTGACTGCCGCGCCGAGCGTCAAGCCATACGATTTCCGGCTGCGCGCGGAACCACGTCAACTGCCGCTTCGCGAGCCGGCGCGAATCGCGCTTGGCCAGCGCGATCGCCTCGGCGAGCGCGATCTCGCCGCGCAGATACGCCGCCATTTGCCGGTAGCCGATCGTGCTGAGCCGCGATCGCTCCGATGCTTGCCCTGCTTCCATCAGTCGCCGCACTTCCTCGATCAGCCCCGCCGCGATCATCGCGTCGAAGCGCGCATCGATCGATTCGTACAGTCGTTTGCGCTCGACTTCGACGCCGACCGTCAGCGCGTCGTACTCCGTATCGGCAAATCGATGCCGCCCGTGATGCGCCGTGATCGTCTCGCCGGTCAATTCGAAAACTTCGAGCGCGCGCGTGATCCGGAACAGATCGTTGACGCCGATTCGCGCCGCCGCCTCGGGATCGATTTCGCGCAGATGGTCGTGCAGATACGCAACGCCTAGCTCGTCCGCGATTTTCGCATACTTGCGCCGGATATCCATCGAGGCCGCCGGTCCCTTGAAAATCCCGTTTCGCAGCACCCGCAGATAAAGCCCGCTGCCGCCGACCACGATCGGACGCGCGCCGCGCCGCGCGACATCGGCAATCGCCGCGTGCGCCATCGCCGCGAAGTCCGCGACGTCGAGCGGATCGTCCGCGTCGCGCACGTCTATAAGATGATGCGGCACGCGGCGGCGATCGTCCTCCGACGGTTTCGCCGTGCCGAGATCCATCCCGCGATAAAACTGCCGCGAGTCGGCGTTGACAATCTCCGCGCCGAGGGGCGGCGCAATTTCCATCGCGAACGCGGACTTCCCTGATCCGGTCGGACCGACGATAAAGCCGACGCGAAGCTTCGCCGCGCCGCCGGCCTCCGCTGCGATACTCGACGTCGGCCCGGCGCTCGTCCTCATCGGCGAAACATCCGCTCGATCTGTCCGCGCCCGAAATTTATATGCACCGGCCGCCCGTGCGGACAGTTGGTTTTGAATTCGGTGCGATCCAGTTCGGCCAGCAACGAGTGAATTTCGGCCGCTTCGAGCACGCGCCCGACGCGCACCGAGCCGTGACACGCAAGCTGCTTCAGCCAGGTCTCGAATGCGTCCTCCTTGCCGCCGCGGAAACCCGCCTCGCCGAGGCTATCGATCATGTCCGCCAGCAAGCGCGCGCCGCCCTCGGGACCGAACACCGCGGGCGCACCCTTCAGCAACAGCGTCGTCGGTCCGAACGGCTCGAGGTCGAAGCCCATCGCGCGCAGTTCGCCGACGGCGTTCTGAATCTGCGCCGCGCGCGCCGGGTTAAGCTCGACCGGCACCGGCGCGAGCATTTGCTGCACGCGCACTCCGCCGTCGCGCAATTCCGCGCGCAATCGCTCGAACGTGACGCGCTCGTGCGCCGCATGCTGATCGATCAGGATCAGCCCGTCGTCGGATTCAAGCGCGATATAGCCCGCAAAGATTTGTCCGATCACGCGAAGCTGCGAGTACATCGGGATTTGCGCTGTCGCCGGCGTGTTCGCAGTCGTCGGTCGATCGTCCCGATCGTAAGCGAGGCTGAGCGGACGCTGAAACGCAGCCGGCCGCGGCGCGTCGGGAACCAATCGTAGCGGTGCGTCCGATCTCGAATGCGGCGAGGACGGCGACGATTCGCGCGGTTCATTCGACGCCGCTTGCTCCTCACTTGCGGTGGACATCGTGATCAAGCCCATCGCGACGTCACCCGGCGCCTGATTCGCCTTCGATGTTGCCGCCGCGTTCGAATCGGTCTGATCCGCCAATCGATCGCGCACCGCGTGATAAACGGCCTCGAACACCGCGCCGGAATTACGAAACCGAACTTCAGTCTTCATCGGATGCACGTTCACGTCGACGTCTTCCGGCCGGATATCCACGAACAGCACGGCCGCCGGATGCCGTCCGCGCGGAATCAGCGTCTGGTAGGCCTGCTCGATCGCGCGAATCAAAATTCGATCGCGGACCGAGCGTCCGTTGACGAAGGTGAAAATCATCCGGCCCGTCGCGAACGATTCGTTGCTCGCCGCCGCCAGCCCCCGCGCGCGGAGTCCCGGACGATCCAGCTCGAAGCGCAGCAGGCTGCCCGCGAGCTTCGATCCGAATAGCTGGCGCACGCGCTCGAGCGGCGACGCCGCCCGCGGCAACTCGAAAATCTTGCGTTGATCGGCTATCAGCACGAACGCGACATGATGATTGGCGAGCGCGATCCGCTGAAACGCGTCGGCGATCGCGCCCTGCTCCGTCGCAAGGGTCTTCAGAAATTTGAGCCGCGCCGGCGTGTTGAAAAACAACTCGCGCACCTCGATTCGCGTGCCCGCCGCCATCGCGCATTCGCGCGTATCATCTATATTGCCGCCGTCGGCCGTTAGCTCGACGCCGTTAGCATCGATCGCCCGGCGCGTCTGCAGCTTCAGATGCGACACGCTCGCGATCGACGCCAGCGCCTCGCCGCGAAATCCCAGCGTGCGGATTGCCGTGAGGTCCGCGGCGCTCCGAATCTTCGACGTCGCGTGGCGCCGCAGCGACAGGATCGCGTCCTCGCGCGTCATTCCGCAGCCGTCGTCGCCGACTGCGATCAGCGCCACGCCGCCGCGCTCGATCTCGACGCTGATTGCGCGCGCGCCCGCATCCAGCGAGTTCTCGATCAGCTCTTTCACCGCCGACGCCGGCCGCTCGACCACCTCGCCTGCCGCGATCTGGCTCGCCACCTGCTCCGGCAATATGTGAACTACGTGCTCCGCCATCTGGCGCCGGCGCTTCGAACCGGCTGGCTAGACATTGTAGCTTTACGACCGGATACTCAAGCAACTCGCGCCGATGTGAGATCGCTCGCTGTTTCGAACTGATTGAACTCGGCGGCCGGTTTTGGAATGCTCACCGCCCGTGCGCGCACCCAAGATTCCGTCGAAGCATACCCGATGATCAAAAACATCGTCACGATTTTTTTCGCCACTATTCTCGTAGCCGCCGGCGTTTCCCGCGCCGCCGCGGAAATCAAAATCGGCGTCGGCGTACTCGGCCCGATTTCGCCGCAGACCGAAACCGATATCGATCAACTCGTCGGCAAATTGCCCAACGTCAAGGCCGTGCCGATTCAGCCGCCCGGCGATATCGACGCCTGCGTGAAGCGCTTCGTCGCCGGCGACGCCGACGAGCGGCTCGACGCCGTGATGGTCGTCAGCCTGCCGCCCGAGTCGTTTCAAAGCACGCGCGACAAGGGCGAGGCGAGGTTCACCGGCGCGTACGAAATCTGGACGCTTAATCTGTCGACGCTGGCGGAAGATCGCCATCGCTTCACCTTCAGCGATCGCGAGCCGGTAATCGGCGGCGCCGCGGCGATCCTCGCGATGCCCGCGCAACTCTTCGCCGAGCGCGCCACCGGCAAAAAATTGATCTCGAGCGACGAATGGCAAGCCTTCAAGGCGGTCGAGACCCGCGTCGAAGCCAAGCTCGTCGCGGCGACCAAACTCTACCTGCAGACCGCGCCGATTCGCGATACCGAACCACTGAGTCCGCTCGAGACTGCGCGCAACCTGCTCGATCGCGGCGACGGCGAGACCGCGATGCTCGTCTTTCAGAAGGCGGGCCTCAACAATCCTGAAGTGCAGCGCATGATCGGCGCCGCCCAGCAGCAACTTCGCCGCAGCCAGGCGCAGTCACTGCTCGGCAAAACCTTGGGTGCGATCGCCGGCGGCAACGACAGCCAGGCGCGCAAGATCCTCGCGCAATACGAACACGCGCCGCTCGCCGAACTGTCACGCGCCGACGCGATCCGCCGCGCGATCGCCGCTGCGCCCGACCATCGCGCCGACACCACCTACGACGCAGTGCTCAAGGCCGACGTGCCGACGCTCGATCACGCCGCCTTTGTCGCGATGCTCAAACAAATGTTCGGCGACCGCACCGGCTCGACACCTGCGCAAGTCGTCGTGAGCGCAAAGGACGTCACGATCGAGGACAAGGCCGCGATCCAGGGCGTCAAGGAGCAACTCGACATCTACGCAGCGACGCTCGGCCGCAGCGCGTACCTGATGAGCCTCAAGTGCGGATGCGACGCGAGCGCCGTGCTTACCGCCGAATCGGTCGGCGGTGCAATTCTGAAGGCGAGCTACTCGCCCGCCTCCAAGCGCGCGCAAGTCGGCCTGCCCTAGCGACCCCACCCCCCCTCTGTCATCCTACAATCCCGAGCGGAGGCTGCCGGAGTCGAAGGATCCCGGTGCTTCAAAATTGGCGATGACGGCCTCGGTCCAGGGGCAGACGAATCGTTCAATGGCCGCGGAGGCGATCGAGAATGATCCCGGCGGCAGAGCGAACCGAGAGATGGTTGTAGTCGGTGGGGCCGAGAATCGGCGCCAGCACGATATCGGCCCGCGCGGCGACTTCAGGCGCCATCCCGAAGCCGGTGCCGAGCAGGAGCATCATCGGCGGCGCATCGGGCTGGCTCATGCGCTCGCGCAGCGACGCGTAACTGGCGCCGCCGACGGTCTGCGCCGACGTATGCACGATCAGCGGGCGTTTCCGCGCGGCCTTTTCCGCGGCTGAAATCGCCTCGTCCAAATCGGCGACGATTTGCACCAGCTCGAGCGCCTCGCGACGGCGCGAATCATGCGCGCGGCCGAAATCGAAGCGCCAATGTTCGATCACGCTGGCGGCGAAATTCCGCTGCTCGGGAATCGGATGCACGATGAAAACGCCGCGCACGTCGTAAGTGCGCGCCGCCCGCGCGATATCGTGAATGTCGAGGCTGGTGATCGCCGAGGTCACGATTTCGCCGTTGCGATTCACGACCGGATGATGAATCAGCGCGACGAAAAGGTCCGCCACGCTCAGGATCTCCGCCGTTCGAGCAAGTCCGGACGCCGCCGCGTCGTGCGCCGCCGCGATTCGGCCGCCCGCCATTCGCGGATTTTGCCGTGGTCGCCGCTCAGCAGCACGTCCGGCACGCGCATCCCGCGGAACTCGTCGGGCCGCGTGTATTGCGGATATTCGAGCATCCCGGCCGCGAACGATTCCTCGTCGAGCGACTCGGGATTGCCGAGCACGCCGGGAAGCAGCCGGCCGACTGCTTCGATCACGACCATCGCGGGCAGCTCGCCGCCGCTCAGCACGTAGTCGCCGATCGAGATTTCCTGATCGACCAGCGCGCGCACGCGTTCGTCGATTCCTTCGTAGCGCCCCGCGATCAGCATCAGGCCCGGCGTGCGGCCGGCAAACTCGCGCGCGATCGCCTGATCGAAAACTTCGCCCTGCGGAGTCATCAGGACGCGCCATAGTCCGGGACATTCAGCATCGACGGCGTCGATCGCAGCCGCGATCGGCTCCGGCCGCATCACCATCCCGCTGCCGCCGCCGTACGGCGCATCATCGACCTGGCGGTAATTGCCGAGGCCGAATTCGCGCAGCGCATGAGTCTTGAGCACGATCAATCCTTGCTCGATGGCGCGACCGATCATGCCGCCTTGCAGCGGCGATTCGAACATCTCGGGGAACAGCGTGATTACGTGAATTTTCATCGTGTGCAAACGCGGGCGTCGTTATCCAAATCTATCCGGGCAGTGGAGATTGGGCCAGATGCCGCACGAACGACCGAGCCGCCTGCGTCTTGCCCATGCCTGACTCAATCCGGCACTGAAAAGATCAGTCGAGCAGGCCGGGGATTGGATCGATCGTGACGCGGCGCGCGTCGAAGTCCATCGCCTTGACGACGTCCGCGATCACCGGAATCAGAATCTCGCGATCGCCGTGGCGTACGACCCAGATATCCTGCGCGCCGTTGGAGAAGACCTCTTCAATTTTGCCGATACTGGAGCCATCGACGAGGAACACCTCGCAGCCGATCGCCTGATAGTAGTAGAACTCGCCGGGCGCCGGCGGCGGGACATCCTCGGGTGCGAGCATCGCGATCGCGCCTTTCATTTCGTCGGCGGCGTTGGCGTCGGCGATGCCTTCAATGGTGATTCGGAGCGTGGTCGCGTTCAGCCTGCTGACGCCCAACAATTTGAATTCCTTCGGCTCGCCGCCCCGTTCGACAAAAATGCGCCGGGCGCGCTCGAGGCTGTCGGAGTCCGGGTTGTCGAGCCGCAGGCGGAGCGCGCCCTTCAGCGCGTGCGCGCCAACTATGCGGCCAATACGGAGCATCGAGGCTGGATTTGGCGCCGGCGCCCGTGAGGCCGGGCGCCGATTTCTACTGAGCCGGAATGCGCACGGGAACGAGGCAGCGAGAACCCTTCGCCCCGCGCCACTTCAGCGCTACTTGTCTTCGACAATCTCGAGCACGACTTTGCGATTGGTGCGCGACGCGACCGCGTTGAGGATCGTACGGATCGATTTCGCCGTGCGGCCCTGTTTGCCGATCACTCGCCCCAGGTCCTCTTTGGCCACCCGCAGTTCGAGTACCGATGCGGTATCGCCCAGCGTCTCCTTCACGTCCACCGCCTCAGGATTGTTCACCAATTGTTGCGCGAGGAACTGAACGAGCTCCTTCATAGGATGGCTCCGTTGCAGCGGGTCGCATCAAGCGGAGACCGTTGCGGCTTCGTCGGCTCGTTTAATTAACTTTCTCACCGTGTCGCTCGGTTTAGCGCCCGCCTTGATCCACTTATCGGTATTTTCTTTCTTGAGCGTGACGCGCGGTGGATCGAAAGCCGGGTCATAAGTTCCGACCTGCTCGACAAAGCGCCCGTCGCGCGGCGAGCGCGAATCGGCGACGACGATACGGTAGTAGGGTTTCTTTTTGCTGCCATGACGGCGCAGCCGGATTACAAGGGCCATGTGCTTTTCCTCATCTATATTAACTCCCTAGTCCCATTCCGCGCATCATCATTTTTCCCGCCCCCATCTTGGTGATCTTCTTCATGACTTTGCGCGTCTGTTCGAATTGTTTGAGAAAGCGATTGACGTCCTGGACCGAAGTCCCGCTGCCCGAGGCGATTCGCAATCGCCGCCGGCCGTTGATAATCAGATGATTGTCGCGCTCCTGGATCGTCATCGAATCGATGATCGCCTGGATACGCCGCATCTCGAGTTTCGCTTCCTCCGAGTCAGCGGCGCCGGCGACTTTCTTGAGTCCTGGGATCATCCCGATGATGTCGCCGAGCGAGCCCATCTTGGCGATCGCTTTGATCTGCTCGGCGAAATCCGTGATGGTGAACTCGTTCTTCTTGAACTTGCGCTCGAGCTCCTTGGCCTTGGTCTGATCGTAGTTCTGCTGCGCCTTCTCGATCAGCGTCAGCATGTCGCCCATGCCCAGGATTCGCGAGGCCAGCCGATCCGGATAGAAGACCTCGAACGCGTCGAGCTTCTCGCCGGTAGTTGCGAACAAAATCGGCGCGCCGGTGACGGTCCTGACGGACAGCGCGGCGCCGCCCCGCGCGTCGGAATCGAGCTTGGTCAGAATGACGCCGGAGATGCCGAGCCGCTCATGGAATCCCGCCGCGACGTTGGCGGCCTCCTGGCCGGTCATCGCGTCGGCGACGAATAAAATATGATGCGGCCGGAGCGCGGCTTTGAGTCGCACCAGCTCGTCCATCAGCTCTTCGTCGATCTGCAGGCGGCCCGCGGTATCGATCAGCACCGCGTCGTGACCGCCGGTCTCTGCGCGCGCCAGCGCCCGCGACGCGATCTCGATCGGATCCTGATCCTCGCTGCTGTCGAGCACCGGGATACCGGCGTTCGCGCCGAGCACGCGCAACTGCTCCATCGCGGCCGGGCGATACACGTCGGTCGAGGCGAGAATCGGATGCCGCTTGCGCTCCGACTTGAGCCATCGCGCGAGCTTGGCAATCGAAGTGGTTTTGCCCGAGCCTTGCAGCCCGACGACCATGATCTTGACCGGCGGCTTGACCTTGAGATCGAGTTCGCGCGCCGTCCCGCCCATCGCGTTCTGCAACTCAGTCGCGACGAACTTGATGAGGTGCTGCTCGGGCGAGAGCGAGCGCAACACTTCCTGGCCGAGCGCCTTGCCGCGCACGTGCTCGACGAAATCGCGCACGACCTTGATATTTACGTCGGCTTCGAGCAGCGCGAGGCGTACTTCGCGGAGCGCCTCTTCGATATTGCGCTCGGTGATTCGGCCCTGGCCTTTGAGCTTCTTGAAGACGCTTTCAAGGCGGTCGCTGAGGGTATCAAACATAAGCCTGAACTCGGTGCAGCAGGTCGAGGTAACGCGAGCAGCCCAGACCACTCACGTTGAAATACAACTCTACCAAACAGGCAACGCTAAGCCACCCCCCGCCGCAAGTCAACGCGGGCTCATCTGTACGATGATCGCGCGGGTAAGGATATGCCCCTCGGCGAGGCGATCGCGCCGTGATCTCGCGATGCTCGCCGAGGGGAGGACGAGATGAAATTTAATCCCAGATATTCTGCCACCACGGCTTCGGCGCTTCGATTCCCTTGAGCCCGGCCTTCTTGATCACGTCGCCAATCGTCCATCCAGTCAGATCGGCGAGCGTCTCGGCTTCCTGCCCGCGCCGGCGATTCACCTCTTCGAAGTAACTCTTCGCCGCCGGGCACGCCTCGCGCGACCCCTTCCAGGCGTGGCGCAACACATAGCGCGCCTGGAAATTTTCCTGATCCTGCGTTTCCTGGAAGGCGAGATCCTCAGGGAAAGTATCGGCCGAGTAGCGCACGTGCAGGCGGGTCAGCATCACCGGCAGCGCACCGCCGCCAATTGGCGGATACATCATCACGCCGCCGCGCATCCCAACGCCGCCAGGCTGTTCGTCGAGCCAGAACACGCCGAGGCCCTTCAATTCCTCGCGCGAGAGCGGCGGCGCGGCGCACGGATCGCACCATCCCATGTTCCACACGTATTCGGTGAACACTGCGCGCATATCGTTGCGCTTAACCTGTTGATTGAACATCGCCTTGTAGAAATCGCCGAATTCACCGCCGACGTACTCCGGGATATCCATCCCGCTCGGCAGTTTGACGGTGCGATAGTTGGTGGTCTCGACGCGCCCGTTTTCGGTGAGCAGATAGACGATCAGATCCTGCGGGCCTTGCGCGTTAATCATGCCCAGCCGAATCGGCAGCATGAATTTCGGCGATTCGAACGCGAACTGCAGCGGCCGGAGATAGGTCAATCCGGCGCGGCGATGCTCCGTCAGATTCACTTTCGCGACGAAAAATTTCATGTCCTGCCGGATATACGGTGCGAGCGCGCGGCTCGCGCCGAGCGGAACCCGGTAACCGCTTTGCTGCAGCCACGTCTCGAGCCCCGACGATTCCTTCGCCGACAAGATCACGATGTCGTATTCGCCGACGGTGTACTCGGCCTCGATCGTGACTCCGAGCGTTTTCATCTCGGCTTCATTGCGAGCACTCGACTTCGCCATGTCCATCGCACCCGCGGCCCCCATCGCCATCGGCCGCATGATCTCGCACGGATTGGGATCGAAATATTCGACCAGGCGCGGCGCACTGTACGCGTCGAGTTTGGTGAACAGTTCGCGATCGCCGATATGCACCTGCCCCTTCTGCAACACCACCAGCACCGGCACCACCAGCGCGAATTCCGACGGCTCGCCCTGGTAATCGTTCATCAGGCTGATTACGGTCTTGTCGTCGCGATGCGCTACCACGACCTGCGACGCGTGATTGATCAGGCTCGCGTTGGCCTTGCCAACATAGAAGCCGCAGAATGCGCGCGCATCATGCGGCCTGCCGAGCGCGATCGCGGCGAACATCAGCATCGCGAGCATCGATTGTCGAAACGGAATTGGTTTCATCGTGACCTCCATTTTGAGTCCAGTTGAATTTCGGCGCCGGCCAGAGCGCGTCCCAGAGCGGAACGCACGCCGCCGCGATAAACAAAGCCCAAATGAGTCCGTTGGTGCGGTAGAAGCCGAACTGCCATGCGTATGCGATCGCCGCGACCACTGCTGCGTGCGCGATTCGTCCGGCGCGGCTGTTGGGCGCCGTCATCGGATCGGAAATCATGAAGAACGCGAACAAGAGCAGCGCGCCGCTCGACAACTGATGCGTCCACACGCTCCAGCGCTGGCCGAGATACGCGACCCGAAGCGCGAGTGCGCCGAGATAGAATGCGAGAAACGCCCAACTGATATCGGCGCGGCGCGCGCGCTGCGTCACCAGCATCCCGAGCACGACGACCCATCCTGCGATCGCAACGTCCTGTCCCCATTGGCCGGGCGAAACCCACGCGCCGGGAAGCAACTTGAGGGCGAAGATCACGCCGAAGGTCGCGGGATTGAACAGATGCTTTTCACGAAATCGGAAGATCGATTTGGATGAAATCGCGGCCGCGGCGGCGATCGGATGCACCAACAGATTGTCGGCGCGAAGCAGCAGCGAGAGGCTGAGCGAGGTGATGATCGCGCTACGGAGCGAGCGCGGCTTATTGGGCGTCAGCGGCCAGCAGGCCCACTGCGTCGCGAGGGCGGCGGCGAAGGTCAGAATCGCTTGCGTAGGGCGGAGGCTGAAATCGCGGAACCAGGCGCCGATCGCGAGCAGGATCCCGAGCGCAAAAATCTGGAACAGCCGCGGATCGGAGAATGCACCGCGAACGGCTGATACGATCGCGCCCGTGCGTGCTGTGCCCGCCCTGATCGCGCTGGCTCGAATCGCGCTCGCCTGAATCGCCGCGGATACCTGGTCCATCGAGTCGTCCCTCTCGACTCTTTGAACGGCGCGGGCGAATTTTCTTGCACGAAAAGATCGGGCGGTTTATTGCGGACGCCAGGTGGCGCCGCCGTCGGCGGTGGCGAAATTCTTGCCGCTGACGGTGGTGATGCTCGCGCGATCGGCGCTGCTGGCGGTGATTTGAGTGATGTCGTCGCTAGTCGGCGACGCGATTTTCCGCCAATTCGCGCCGCCATCGGTCGTGCGTAGAATCGTCCCGGCACGGCCGCCGATCCAGCACACATCTCTGGAAGTTGCTGCGCCGGCGAGAAGGTCTGCGGACACGCCGCTGTTCTGCGCGACGTATTCGCCGCCGGTCACGCTTCGCGCAATCTTTCCTTTCGGCCCGATTTCCCAGACCGCACCCTCAACAGAGACGACCGCGTTGAATCCCGGATCGGTTGGACGCACGGGATACGCGAAGCTGCTGCTGGCCGTTCCGCGTTCAGCAAACGCGCTGGCTGCGCCTGCGGATGCCGATCCTGCTGAACCCGCGGCAACTCCCAACGAATTGTCGGGTAACGGCGAACTTGACGGAGCCTTGGCAGCCGCCGTATCCGTGCGCATCGCGAGCGCGCCTCCAGAGGACGGCGCCGCTTCGCCGGATGCTTCCGCTTCAGTGCCGGCGAGTGTTTGGGTTTCCGGTTCTGCCGCGGCTTCAGCGCGCATCGCGCGTTTTTCAGCGAACGCCTCTGTCCGCGCTCTCGCCGATCCGGCGAACGTATCGCGACTCTTTTCTTTGGCGAGCGGCTTCGCCTGATCAGCGAGCGGCGCGCTTCGTTCTTCCATTGCTGGCGCGCGCTTGGGTTCGTTCAGCGCCAACTCACCGACGGCGGGCGCGGCGGGAGCTTCATTTGGCGGAGCGGTCTGCGATGAAGCGAGCGATTCCGTGACGGGCGCATTCGCCGCTGCCTCCGGCTTCGACATCGCGACGAGTTGCTGCCGCTCGAATTGGTTTTCGGTGTTGCGTGTGAACCTGATCGCGATCAGGATCGCCGCCGCCGCTGCCAGCGCGGGAATCGCGATACGCAATCCGCGAAGCCATGCGACTGGCGATCGCTTCGCAGCCTCGACGATTCCGGAATCGGCGCGCGCAATCGAGGCGAGATTCATCTGGCATCGCGCGCAGTCGGCGAAATGTTGCTCGAGATGCTCGCGCTCCGACGACGACATTGAACGATCGTAGTATGCAGCGATCACGCCGGCGTCGGGGCAGTCCGAAGTCGCGTCGCCGGGCGATTCGCGCATCGTGCGCCGCAAAATCGCGTCGAGGGGCGGGTTGTTTTTGTCCGAGGAATTCAACTTCTCTTTCGCCGTCTCTATTTGAACGAATGAGTCATCGAAAATTGCGCACGACGACTGAAAGAATCCGGTTTAGGCTTTTCATTTTAGCGAGCCTCGGGCAGCGCGCGGCCAAGATCGATTGGCAAATCACCCGCAGCGTAATCATAACACAGCCGAATTTGCTCCTGATCCAGGCCGTTTTGAGTTTTGAGTTGCGCCTCAATTTCGCGCTTGAGAGCGTCGCGCGAGCGCGCAAGCTGGCGCGAGACAGTGGATTCATGCTCGTTCATCAGGCGGCCGATTTCGTTCAGCGAAAGCGCGTGGCGATAGTAGTACCCAAGCCGCATCCGCTCGCGCGGCGCAAGCAACTTGAGCGCGATCGCGAGCGCCGCACCGAGCATCTGCACGTAGCGTGCGCGTTCGGGCTCGGATTGGTCGTCGTCGCGACTCGCATCGGCGGGTGGATTCGCGCCGTCGGCGAATTGCTCGAGGCGGCTCGTGGAGCGGACGTAATCGACGTGACGCTGCGCCAGCACGGCGCGCAGCCAGGTCAGAATCGAGCTGCGGCCGTGGAAATAATCGAGCATCGAGCGACGCGCGCCGTCACGCACCTGGAGTCCGTAGAGATCGGCCCACAACGAATCGGCTAGTTCGCGGCCGCGGTCATCGTCGCGGGTGATCGCGCGCGCCGCTGAATAAAGCGACGGACGAAGTTTCGTGATGACATGTTCCCACGCGCCGGCATGACCGGCTTTGCAGGCGAGCGCGAGTGCGAGATCTTCACCGTGCAGAGCATCGAGCAACGCCGCGATCGCCAAATCGCCGGATGCTCCCGCTGAGCGCGTCGCACGATGCGCCGCCTCGAATAGCAAATCCTGAGTTACGTTCCAGCGCTCCGCTCGGGATTGATTGTAGAGTCGGGCGAGCGCTCGAGCATACCTGGCTGCGAACTCTGGCGGCGCCATGCCCACGGATTTGAACAAACTATTTCGCGGAGAAGTGGCGCAGGGTCTCGGCGTGGCGATCGACCAGCGCGTCGCATCGCGCGAGCAGGGCTGGGTCATGCGAATGCCGCTCGATCATGTAGCTCAATTCGCCGAGATCGTGGACCAGCAAGCGCAGGCATCGCTCGTATTCATCGGGCGCCTGCAACGCCTTCAGCAGATCGGACACCAAATCCTCGAGTTCGGTCTCCTCGACTTCGAGCGCGATTTCCAGCGCCCGTTCGAGCGGGATTCCCGGCGCCGCGTCGCGCTGCGCTTTTTCGAGCAGCGCGCGGAGCCGCAAAATGGTCCCATCTTCGAGCGAGATCGGACTCGCGTTGTCGAGCATCGATTCCTGGTAGAGCACCGTCGTCACCAGCTCGAGCGCGCCGACGTGGCGGGCTTCATCGCGCGCCATCGCGAACCAGAAATCCTGCAGCACGCGATCGTGCGCGAAAGTTTTGGCGAATCGCACATAGAGCGCCATGCTCTGTTTTTCCAGAGCGATCGTGGCGTCGAGAACTTCACGCGTAGTCGGCATCGCGCTTCGATAATAGTAGCGCGCGCGCCGCCCCGTAAAGCGCGAAGGCCCGACCGCATCGCGATCGAGCCTCCGCTTCGAGCAATTTCAATTGTCTTACTTCGCCAATTCGGTCGCCCGCGTCTCCCTGATGACGATCACGCGGATTTGTCCCGGATAGGTCATGTCGGCTTCGATTTTGCGCGCCACTTCGCGCGCCAGCATCGAGGTGTCTTCGTCCGAGACCTGGGTCGGTTCGACGATCACCCGCATCTCGCGGCCGGCCTGCACCGCAAAACACTTCTCGACCCCTTTGAACGATTTCGCGATCGCCTCAAGATCCTCGAGACGCTTGACGTAACTCTCGAGCACCTCGCGCCGCGCACCCGGACGCGCACCCGAGAGCGCATCGGCCGCATCGACCAGCGGCGCGAGAATCGTTTCGGCTTTCACTTCCTCATGATGCGCCGCGATCGCGTTGACGATCTTCGCCGATTCGCCGTACTTGCGCGCGATTTCGCCGCCGATTAGCGCGTGCGACCCCTCGACTTCATGGGTCAGCGCCTTGCCGATATCGTGCAGCAGCGCCGCGCGGCGCGCCTGCTTTTCATTGAGTCCCAGTTCTGCCGCCATCGAGCCGCAGATAAACGCCGCTTCGATCGAATGCATCAGAACGTTCTGCGCGTAGCTGTATCGATACTTGAGCATCCCGAGCAGCTTGACCAACTCCGGATGAATCCCGTGCACGCCGACCTCGATAATCGCGCGCTGGCCGGCCTCGCGGATCGATTCCTCGACCTCCTGCTCCGCCTTGCGCACGACTTCCTCGATCCGTCCCGGATGGATCCGGCCGTCGGAGATCAATCGCTCGAGCGCGACGCGCGCGATCTCGCGGCGAATCGGATTGTGGCATGAGATAACGACCGCCTCCGGCGTGTCGTCGATTATGATATCGACCCCGGTCGCCGCCTCGATCGCGCGGATATTGCGGCCTTCGCGCCCGATTATTCGGCCCTTCATTTCGTCGTTGGGCAGCGAGAGCACCGACACCGTGCGCTCCGCGACGAACTCGCCCGCCAGCCGCTCGATCGCGATCGACACGATTCGTTTCGCGCGCCGATCGGCCTCTTCGCGCGCTTCTTCCTCGACGATTCGAATATGCTTGGACGCTTCGGTGCGCGCCTGTCCGATCATCTCCTCCATCAACGAGCGCTTCGCTTCTTCGCGCGTGAGTCCGGCGACGGCTTCGAGCTTGCCGCGTGCTTCGTCGATCAGCGCCTGCTGTTGTTCTTCCTTTTCGGTGAGACTTTTCTCGCGCGAGCGAAGGCTCTGATCGCGCCGATTAAGGTCGGCCTCCCGGCGCTCGAATGCTTCCTGGCGTTTTTCGAAACTCTCTTCGCGAGTTTCGAGCTTGGCTTCGATCGCCGTGATTTCGCGCCGCCGTTCGCGGATCTCGCGTTCCGCTTCGGCGCGCGCGCCGACGAGCAGGTCTTTGGCCTTTAGTTCAGCCTCCTTGAGTAACAGTTCGCTGCGGGTTTTTGCCTCCTTGGTTATGCCCTCGATTTCGGCGTGCGCGGCCTCCAGGTTAACGGCGTCCTTGCGCTGGTTCGTTATCCCCCAAAAATATAAGACCACGCCACCAATTATGATTCCCAGGATTAAGGTGAGTAGAGCCACCCGGGTGTACCTCCTTCGTCCGCGCCTCGCGAGCCGGCAGTGGCGTTTCGCCGGCGCGATGAACAGCGGACTCGGTCACGATGATGTTGAGCCGCCGGTCGAACTCCGTTTCGGGAATTCGATCGAGCAGCTGGAATGAATAAGCGAGTCCCACGCCGATCGCTTCCGCGCCGAACTGGCCGAGGAAACGATCGTAATAGCCCCCGCCCCTGCCGAGGCGCTGACCTTCGAGTCCGAAGGCCACGCCGGGAACGCAAATCACGATGCTGGAAAACTTCTGTCGATCGAGCCGCTCCGCCGATTCGGGCGGCGCGATGATTCCGAGCGCATCAGGTTGAAGATCGCTGCGATCGCGGACCCGGCCCGCAACGATCGTCCTGACCGATCGATCACGCGGGTCCGTTTTGATCCGCGGATAGAAGACGGCGCGCCCCGACGCGATCGCGTCGGCGAAGATCGCATCGGTGGCGACTTCGTTGCCCTTCGACGCATACAGCACGACCGCCCCGGCGCCGCGATACTCGGCGCTCGCGATCACTTCGCGCTGAATGCACAGCGACATCGCCGCGGCGCGCTCGACTGAAAGCGCATCGCGGCAATCGCGTAGTATTGCTCGTAGCTTTTTCTTGTCGTCCGCCACAGTCTTACGCCATGGCGGGAGCGGGTTAACTCTTCATTGATCGCACGCCTCGGCGTGCGCTCGTCGTTCTCGATCCGGCTGACAGCCGGCCTGTCGCTGCGAAGTATCGCTCATGATGCCGAAAATTTCGCTGCTCGTCGCCCATCGATGCGGCTCAAGTATTTCGCACGGCCCGTTGCATGGATGCACCGCGTTTAGGCCTGTTCCGAGATTCAAATTTTCCCGCCCCCGTCGCAAGCAAATCCGACCCGGCTGCCGCGCTCTGCTTCACGATGGATCCCCATCGATCGCCGCGGACAGCCGTTTATTCATCGCCTCGATTCGATCCATCAACTCCTGATGCTCCCGGCGCAGATGCTCGAGTTCGTCGGCGAAATTTAACGCAGCAAGGATTACCAGATTGATCGAACTCACGGTCTGGGTCCCTGCGCGGATAGCCTTGATACGTTCGTCCACCGTCTCGGCCACGGACTTTACCCACTCATCGCCCGCATCGCTGGCGACCACCAGGCTTTGGCCCATGATCTGGACGTTAACGCCTTTCATCTTCAGCCGAGATCGATACCGTCGAAACGCGACAGGATTTTTTCGATCCTCGTGCGGACTTCGTTGCGTTCGCTTTCCTGCGCCGCGCGCTCGGCGCTAAGTTGCTTCACTTGCGCGGCGGCTTCGGCATAGCGTTTCTCAGTCTCGGCCAGCCGCTGCGATAATTGCTCATTCTCCTTGCGCAACTGGCTCATTTTGGCCACAGAGGCCTGGATACGTTCATCGAGCTGTTTCAGGACGTCGGTCGCCATTAGTCGAAAACTTCTACCTTTAGTTTAATTTTGCTAATGCAAGGAATCAAGCGGCATATGATCCGCTGGTACTCTGCTCTCCCGCCTCGTCGGTTGCAAACAACGCCGCGACAAATTCCGGCCCGTCAAACTCGCGCAAGTCCTCCAGGCGTTCTCCCAACCCAACATAGCGCACTGGAATCTTAAGCCGCTCCGCGATTCCCACCACCACGCCACCCTTGGCGGTGCTGTCGAGCTTCGCCAAAACTACGCCCGTGAGTTTCACTGCGTCGCCAAAAATTTTCGCCTGGCTGATCGCGTTCTGGCCGGTGTTCGCGTCGAGCACCAGCCACGTCTCGTGCGGAGCGCCGGGCAGTTCGCGCCCGACGACGCGCGCGATCTTCTTGAGTTCCTCCATCAGGTTGACCTTCGTCTGCAATCGGCCGGCGGTATCGATCAGCAGCGCACCGCTTTTCCGCGCAACTGCCGCCTTGACCGCGTCGAACGCGACCGCGGCGGGGTCCGACCCTTGCGACTGTTTGATCATCTCTGCGCCGGCGCGATCGCACCATACCTGCAATTGCTCGATCGCGGCGGCGCGGAACGTATCGGCGGCGGCGACGACCACGCTGCCGCGCTTCTGTTTCAGCAGCATCGCGAGTTTCGCGACGGTCGTGGTTTTGCCGACTCCGTTCACCCCGACCAGCATGATCACCAGCGGCGCTTCGCCGGGGTCCGCGGGCTTGCACTCCGCCGACGCGAGGATCGCGGCGATTTCGGCCTTCAGCGCGTCGCGAATCACGTCGGGACGGGCATCGTTGCCGAGCTTGGCGCGCACGCCCGCGGCAATCTTCATGCTCGCCTCGACGCCAACGTCAGCGGCGATCAGCGCTTCTTCGAGTCCTTCGTAGATTTCATCGAGCTTCGCACTGCCCGTCAGCGCGGCGCGGATGCGCGAGAGAAAATTCTCGCGCGTCTTGCGAAGCCCGAGTCCGATTCGCACTGGCTCGCGCACAACTTCAGGTTTTTCGGCGATCGCGGGCGCAGGTTTTACCGCGACTGGCGGAGCGGCGGGACGAGCCGGTTCCTCGACGCGTTCGACGGTCGGCGCCGGCGCGATTTCCTCGATACGCTCGCTCGGCGCCTCCCGCGGCGCGGCGATTATCTCAGTGATTTGTTCATCGGCGATCGGCGCGGCTATCTCGCTCTCGATTTCTGGCCGCGACGGAAGAGCTTTGCGCAGACTCCATTGAATCAGGACGCCGATAAAAATAAACGCGACCGCCGAGGCGCCGGCGATCGTGAGCAGAAGGCTGATATAGAGCGGAAGCACGTGATAAATCCCAGCGGAAAATCTGAAGTATTTTGATTGTGGTTCGACCAGCAGAATAACAGTCAAGGCAGGAATCGGAAACCGCCCGCCGGAAGTCGCCCGTGACGCCTTACCCTTTCCTCTATTAACAGGCCGAAGGCCGCATCTTCTCCTAGAGCGATTCGGCCCTGCGGCCCGAACTCGGCTTCGCGTCGCCACGGGAAGCCCGAAACCTCGTGAGGTTTCGGATCTCTTCTCCTGTGACATATCGCGCGGCGCCTGCTACAACCTAACGGCATCCGCGATCGCGAATGGAGCCATCGTATGGGCAAGTTGCAGGGCAAGGTCGCAATCGTGACCGGCGCGAGCCGCGGCATCGGCAAGGCAATCAGCGAACTCTTCGCCAAAGAAGGCGCGAAAGTGATCTGCTCCGCGCGCACGCTCAAGGAAGGCGAGCATCCGCTGGAAGGATCGCTCGAGACCACCGTCGCGGGCATCAGAAAGTCCGGCGGCGAGGCGACTGCCGTCACCTGCGACGTGTCCTCCGAGGCCGATTGCGAAAGGCTCGTCGTCGAGACGCACCGGATTTACGGCCCCGTCGATGTGCTGGTGAACAACGCGGCGCTGACCTATTTCATCGAGGTGAAGGATTTTCCGCCCAAGCGATGGATGCGCTCGTTCGCGGTGAACGTCCACGGCCCATTCATGATGAGTCATCTCGTGCTGCAAGACATGATTGCGCGCAAGTCGGGAGCGATCGTTAATATTTCGTCGGGCTCGGCAATCGGGCCGGGCCGCGGACCGTACAAAGAAGCGATGCCCGTGCGCGGGACCGCGTGCTACGGCGCCGAGAAAGCGGCGCTCGAGCGCTTCACACAAGGCCTCGCCGAGGAAGTTTACGCGGACGGGATTTCAGTCACCTGCGTATCGCCATCGCTGGTGGTTCCGACGCCAGGCACGGTCCATCATCATCTGGTCACCAGTATGGACGATCCGTCGGGCGAGCCGGTCGAATGGATGGCGCAATCGGCGCTGCTACTCGCGACCGAGCCGCTCGACAAGGTGACTGGACTCGTGACGTACAGCCAGCCGCTGTTGATGCAATACGGTTTGATCGACAAGGCGGTCGGCATCGGCGTCGATATCAAAGGCAGCGGCTACAGCCAGATCTGATTGGCTCGGAACGATTGCGCACTTCCGTCATCCCGAGCGGAGGCTCCCGGAGTCGAGGGATTTCGATCGAGCATCGCGAACGTCGACCAGGTTGAGCGAACCCGACTAAACCGTTTCGGCATCCCACTCTTGTCATTCAGAGCGAAGCGAAGAATCCCGGACCTTTTACTGCGGCTCCGCATCCCTCCGGGATTCTTCGCTCCGGCAGCCTCCGCTCTGAATGACAAAATCGCGCAGCTCTGAACGATGATCTCTTACGCGGCGGCGGGGATTTTCAGCGAGATGATCTTCGACACGCCCGGACGATCCATCGTGATGCCGTGGATCTGATCGGCGCGCTGCATCGTGCGCTGATTATGCGTGATCACGATAAACTGCGAGCGCTCCTTCAGTTCCGCCATCAGCGAGGTAAACGCGGCGAGGCTGAACTCGTCGAGTGGCGCGTCCACTTCGTCCATCACGCAGAATGGACTCGGATTCAGCAGGAACAGCGAGAAGATGAGCGCCATCGCCGACAGCGCTTTCTCGCCGCCGGAGAGCAGCGCGATCTCCTTGATCTTCTTGCCGGCCGGCTGCACCAAAATATTGACGCCCGCTTCGAGCACGTCGCCGCCGTCGGTGAGTTCAAGTCGGCCCTTGCCGCCGCGCAGCAGCTTGGGGAACAGTTCCGCGAAATTTTTCGCCGCGCCCTCGAACGTCTCGGCAAATCGTTTGCGCGCTTCGCGATTCAAATGCGTAATTGTTTTGCTCAAATCGTCGAGCGCCGATTGCAGATCGGCGCGCTCCGTGCTGAGAACTCCGGCCCGCTCTTCGAGTTCCTTGACTTCACTCTCGGCGGCGAGATTGACCTCGCCGATCCGTTCGATCTTGCCGCGCAACTCGATAATTCGCGCGTCGTCGAGGGCGCTCTCGCGGCCGTCCAGCTCCGGAATGATCTCGGCCGCGATCGCGTCGAACTCAGCGCCGAACTTCTCGGCGAATGCTCGCCCCTGCTCCTCGCTGAGCGCGCGGGCGCGTTCGCGTTTGAGGCCGCATTCGGTCGCTTCGGTTTCGAGCGCGGCTAGATTCTCCTGAGCGAGCTTGTGCGCGGCGCGGCTTTCCTCGAGCGCGCGCTCGCAAACGTCGCACTCGGAGCGCAACTTCGTGAGATGCTCTTCGATCTCCGCTTGCCGAGCGCGCGCGGCAATTTCCTGCTCCGCCAGCGTTTCAAGCTCGCGCTCGAACTCGGCTCGCTCGGCGCTCGATCGCTCGAGGCTCGCGCGATGCTCATCGAACTGCGCTTCGACATCGTTCGCGATCCGCCGCGCGTGCGCGAGTTCGTTCTCAAGCGCGTTCAGGTGCGCCTTGCGAGCTTTGACTTTGCTTGCCGCGTCGAGCATCGCGGCGCCGGTCTGCTCGGCGATAGAGCGCAACATCGCAAGCTCGCTCTGGATCGCGGCGAGCCGCGCGCGCGCTTCCTGCTCCGCGAGCGCCAGTTCTTCGAAGCGCGCATTCGACGCGACGATCAGCGCCGCAATTTCCGCGAGCCGGCGGCGCGAATTGTTCGCATTCGCTTCCGCCAATACGACCGCCTGCTCGGCCTGCGCCGCGGCTGTGCGGCAATCGCCCAGGTTTTTTTCCGCATCGCGCGAGCGATTGCGCGCCGCATCAAGTTCCGCATCGGCGCGTTCGCGCGCCGCGCGAATCGCGACCACCTGGTCGGCGCGAACCTGGTACTCGGCTTCGTCGCGAGCCAGATCGCGCATGTCGGATTCCATCGCGACGAGGTCGGCGGCGGTTTGTCCGTCGTCGGCGCTGCCGCCGGAAATCATGCGCCCCGGCCACACCAAGTCGCCCTCGCGCGTGACGAAAACGGTGCCGTGTCCATTTAAATTTGATGCGGCGAGCGCCGAGCGGAGATCATCGGCCAGCATCACGTGACCGAGCATCACCTCGGCGACCTGCACGAACCTGGGTTCGACTTCGAGCAGGTCGAGCAGGCGACCCGAAATTCCGGGCGCCTCGATTGCCGCGTGCGCCGCGATATCGCTGTCAGGCTGCTGCACGAAATCCAGCCGGCCGGCGCGAGTCTCTTTAAGAATTTCGATCGCGCGTAGCGCAAACGTCGGCGATTCGACGATCACCGCTTCCATCGAAGCGCCCAGCACGGCTCTCAGAGCCGGTTCGAGCGGCCTCGGCGCGCGCACGACATCATTCAGAATCGCGGGATCGGTCGCGGGCCGATCGCCGTTGAGCGATTCGAGCACCGTGCGGAGGCGCAGCCCGGCGCCGCTCGATGGCCGCTGCGAGGTCTGTTCGATTCGCGAATTCAAAGCAGTCTTGCGATGCGCGATTCGCGCCGCGAGATGCTCGAGCGCCGCGCGCGCCTCGATCTCGCGATCGGCCGCGTCGCGGCTTGTTCCTTCAAGCCCGGTTGCCGATGCCCGACACGCCTCGAGTTCCGCTTCCGCGATTCTCATCAGCTCGCGCGCGCGCTCGAGCGCCGCCGCAATCGCCGGAGTATCGATCTCGATCGCATCGAGCCGCTGGCCGAGTTCCGCGCGTTCGCCCGCGAGATCGCCGAGTCGCCCACGAATCACCGCGGCCTCGCGAATGGTGTCCGACAGGTCGTCCTTGAATTCTTCCGCGCGCCGTTCGGCTTGCTTGAGTTCGCTTTGTGCTGAATCGTGCCGCGCTGAAAGTTCCTTCAGCTCTGATTCGCCGTCGCCGCCGCCGAGCGCGACTTCCCGCGCGAGCATTGCGCCCGCGAGCGCGCGATTCGCGCGCGCGAGCGTCGCGTTCGAATCAAGCTCTGCGAGCCGCGCGCGCAGGTTGGGTTCGTGCTCCGCGATCCGTGCGAGTCGATGCTCTAAAAATTCGCGTGAGCGCGCGCGCTGCTGCGCATTCGAATGCAGATTTTCGAGCTCGCGCTGGGTCCCGCCCAGTTCCGATCGCGCCGATTGCGCCGCCGACGCCGCAGTTTCGACCGCGTGCTGCATCGCGGCGACGTGCTCGCGCGACTGCTCGAGCGCCGCCTTCAGTTCCGCGTCGCGCCCGGTCTGGTATGCCAGCTCTTCGCGCTGATCGATCAGCCGGCGCGCCGCGGCGTAGCGCTCGAGTTCGCCGAGTTCCGCCTTGACGATTTTGTAGGTCTCGGCTTTTTTTGCCTGCCGCCGCGCGAAGTTCAGTTGGCGCTCGATTTCGCTCAGCACGTCATCGACGCGCGCGAGATTTTCCTTGACCCGCTCGAGCTTGCGCTCGCTCATCTCGCGCCGCCCCTTGAACAGCGAGAGTCCCGCCGCTTCCTCCACCAGCGTCCGCAGTTCGTGCGGCTTGGCCTGGATTATTTCCTCGATTCGCCCCTGCTCGATCAGCGAGTAGCCGCGGCTGTGAATCTGCGCGGCCATGAAAAATTCCGTGATGTCCTTGAGGCGGCAGGGAATCTTGTTGAGCAGGTACTCCGACTCGCCCGAGCGATACGCGCGTCGCGTGACCGCGACTTCGCTCAGCGCCGAATACGGTTCCGGCAACAGGCTGCGCTCTTCGGCCTCCAGCACCAGCGATACTTCGGCCATCCCGGCTGCGGGATTGGAATCGTTGCCGGCGTAGATGAGATCTTCAACGCTTTTGCCGCGCAGCCGTGTCGGCGCCTGCTCGCCGAGCACCCATCGGATCGCATCGACGACGTTCGATTTGCCGCATCCATTGGGACCGACCACCGCCGTCATCCCGGACGCGAAGCTAATCGTCGTAGAATTGAGAAAGGACTTGAAGCCTAGTAATTCAAGGCTCTTAAGACGCATGCTGCCATCGCCTCCACCACACCGCCGCCTCTGAAAACCTATCTCAAAGTCAGGTCAGAGGCCAACCGTACCCTACATATCGTGCACAGCAATCGCGCTACCCCACCTCGTTGTGGATCGGCGGGATTGCCGACGCGATCTAGTCCTGAATCAGCTCAGTGTTCCAGTATGCGCTGTCGACCTGCGACAGGTACGGCATCCATTCCCGGTAATGCTTGAGGCTGAACATGTCGGTCGAAAATGGCGTCCACTGGGGGCGTCGCGGACGCTTCACCAGCAACATCCCCGACTCTTCCGGCGTGCGGCCGCCCTTGCGCCGATTGCAGTGATGACACGAGCAGACGATATTCTCCCAAGTGGACATGCCGCCGCGGGAGCGCGGAATGACGTGATCGAGATTCAGTTCGGTGCGCGGCAGCCGGCGATTGCAGTACTGGCAGGTATTGCCGTCGCGCGTGAAGATATTGAAGCGCGAAAATCGCACGTGGCGCTTCGGCACCCTCTCGTAGACGGTCAGCACCAGCACGCGCGGCACACGGACGAAGCCATTGACGATCCCGAGCCGCTCGTGTTCGACTTCGATCGCGAGGTCGCGCCAGGAATCGAAATCGAAGGTCCGGTATTGCTCATCGACCGCCTTTGCCACACCCTGATAGAGGAGCGCAAAGGCCCGTTTTACCGAGGTGACGTGGACCGGCAGATAGGAGCGGTTGAGCACGAGAACCCTGCTATTGAGCAGGTTGGTTCCCAGCGAAGGAGAAGCAGCCATTTGAGTTGCTGCGGACACGTTAAGACGAGTATCGGCCCCAAGCATTCAAGTCAAGGCATCCAAGATAAAAACGTCGTTATTTTTTAATCATTTACGCCTTGCTTGCGGAGGTCGAGCGCGGCTCGTATGATCCGGCACAAGGTTATTGAAAGCAGAGGGTAAAACGATGTCCCTGTGAGTGTGCGCGATTTGAACTCCTCGCTCAGACGCCAGCGGACCAATCGCAACCTGGATATCGACCAGGTCACGCACCCTCCGCGCCGCATAAGAAGAGTCCATCTGTGAAACGAGAAATTGCAATTAACGCATCCGCACTCGAAGTGCGGGTAGCGGTGCTGGAAGATAACGAACTCGCGGAATTTTACCTCGAGCGCAATCGGCAGGTCGGCCTCGCCGGCAATATCTACAAGGGCAAGGTCACGCGCGTGCTGCCCGGGATGCAGGCGGCGTTCGTCGATATCGGGCTCGAAAAAGCCGGTTTTCTCCACGTGTCGGATTTCCAGGACGGCATCTCGGCGCTCAGCAGCGTCGCCGAAGTGATCGGCGAGGAAGACGTCGAGACTGAACCGCTCGGCGAAAACGGCGACGGCGAAATCGCGTTTGAGGAACCGGCTGCGCCCGACGGCGCCTCGCAACCGGCGGCGGAGCAGCCCTCGCGCAGACGTCGCGGCGGTAGGGGGCAGCAGAAACCGCAGCGCAGCAATCTTCCCATCGAGCAGCAGCTTCGGCGTGGCCAGGAGATCATCGTGCAGATCGCCAAGGAGCCGATGGGCACCAAAGGCGCGCGCCTGACTTCGTCGATCTCGCTGCCGGGGCGCCATCTGGTGTTCACGCCGACCAGCAATCACATCGGGGTGTCGCGGCGGATCGCGAGTGCGGAGGAACGCGCGCGACTGCGCGCGGACGTCGGCGAACTCCGGCCGGCGCAGGGCGGGTTCATCGTGCGCACGGCGTGCGAGGGCGTCAGCCGCCGCGAGATTCAGCGCGACGTCGCGTTTCTTACCAAGTTGTGGGCCTCGATTCTGCGCAAGAACGAGAGCATGCCGCCGGCCTCGATTCTCTACAGCGATCTCGACGTGGCGCTGCGCGTGATGCGCGATCTTTTTTCGAGCGAAGTCGATCGCTTGTGGTGCGACGAGCCGAATACATACAGCCGCATCGTGCAGTTCGTCCAGAATTACATGCCGCGCTTGCGCAATCGCGTGTCGCTGCACGACGGCAACGAGCCGTTGTTCGATCGCTTCAATATCGAGCCGCAAATCGAACGCGCGCTCGATCGCAAGGTGTGGCTCAAATCGGGCGGCTATCTGGTGTTCGATCAGGCCGAAGCGCTGACCGCGATCGACGTGAACACGGGGCGCTTCGTCGGCAAGCGCAGCCAGGACGATACGGTGTTCAAGACCAATCTCGAAGCGGTCGAGGAAGTCGTCAATCAACTGCGCCTTAGAAATATCGGCGGCATCATAATCGTCGATTTCATCGACATGGAGCGCGAGGGCGATCGCAAGAAAGTCAGCGACGCGCTCGCGCTGGCGCTTAAGCGCGACAAGGCGCGCACCTCGGCGCTCAAGATTTCCGAGCTTGGCCTGGTGCAGATGACTCGCAAACGCACGCGCGAGAGCCTGGAAAAACTGCTCACCGATACCTGCCCGCGATGCGAAGGGCGCCGCGTCGTAAAATCCGTCCCGACCATCGCGGCCGAGGTGCTGCGCGGAATCCAGCGCGAGGCGGTGCGCCGCGGCCCCAACGATCTGCTGGTGGTGAAACTGAATCCCGAGGTCGCGCGCTACCTGTACGATCACGGCGCCAAGGATCTCGAGACGCTCGAGCATCGGCTATCGACCAAAATCGTTTTGCGATCGAGCGATAATCTCGAAGGCGGCGCCTTCGAACTCGCGCAAGCCCCCGCCGCCGCATAGCTCAACTGCCCTGTATTATCGATCGCCGCGGTAGTTGCACGAGCCGAAATGGCGGGATCGATCAGCCGAAGCGGCGGCGCGCGATCGCGACGCCGATCACCGTGTAGATCAATCCGAAGCCAAAGTTGATCGCGGTCGGCATCAGCGCACTGGTCACCGACAGGTCGCGGATCATCAGGTCGTTGAACGCGCGCATCGCCCACGTGGTCGGCAACCCCAGCGCGACTTGTTGCATCCACGCCGGCTCAAGATCGATCGGCCACCAGCATCCGCCAATCGCGGCCATCGTCATGATCACGATCGCGCCCACCGGCATCACCGCGTCGCGCGTGCGGCCCACGCCGGCGACGATCAGGCCGAAGGCAGCGCCTGCGAATGCGATCGCCGCGGCAGGCAGCATCAGCGCCTCCGGCATGTGGCCGAGCGAAATTCCGAACAGCAGCCATCCCGCCCCGAACAGCACCATCATCTGCACGAAGCCGACCACGAAACGCGCAAGCAGTTTGCCGGTGAGAGTCGTCCATAGCGGCGCCGATACCGAGCGCAGGCGCTCGAGCGTGCCCCAATCGCGCTCGTCGATGAGCGCGAGCGATACGCCCATCAGCATCCCGATCATCAGGAACGTCACGGCGAAGCCGGGCACCTGCAGGTCGAAGGCGTTGAAGCCGCTGGCGGCGGCGGTTTCCTTGCCGTTGAGATCGAACTCGGTGAAGCCGAGCGTGCCCGGTATCGCGAGGTTCGCATTCATCTTGCCCATCGACGGTATCGCGATATTCGGAATCTTCGGCAGCGGAAAATCGCGCGCGTTGATCTCAATTCGCGGCACGGTGAGCGAAGCTTCGAGATTGCGCTGCGCCGTTTTCAACTGCGCGTCCGGCGATTCGATTTTCAAATCGGTGAGATCGAGATTGGCGGGCGCGGCCGGGATCGACGGCGGCGGCGGGAGACTCGAGGCGCGGCTGCCGGCGATTTCCTTGAGCTGCGCGAACCAGGCCTCGAATTCCGTCTGCGACACCTTGAGCCGCTGCAAGTAGTCCTTCAATTGATCCAGCCTCGCGCGTTGCGCGGCGGCCTGCGTGTTCAAGTCGGCCTTGATGCGATCGAACTCCGCGTCGATCGCGGCCTTCGCATGATCGCGAGCGGCGTTCAGTTCCTTCTCGATACGTTCGCGGATGTGCGCCGCGATCACCTCGCGCGAAGCCAGGCTCGCCGCCGCGAGACGGTTCGCTTCGGCATGCGCCTTCTCGGCGGCGGCTTGCGCTGCGGCGAATTCATCGTGGATATATTGCGCCTGCTGGGTCGCGCCGCGCCGGACTTTTTCGATTGCGCCGGCGTTTATCTCGCGGCACATTTCCGAAACCATCAGCTCGATCCGAACGGTCTGCAGGTACTTGACCGGATCGGTGTAGAGGATCAGCCGCGCTTTGCCGCCGCCGGCGACCGTGCGCGTGGTGCCCGCAGGGATGACGATCGCGACGACTGCCTGCTTGCGCTCGCGCACCGAGGCCTCCGCGTCGGCGCGCGTATCGACGTGCATGAGATTCACGCTTTGGTCGCGCGCGATCGCGTTGAAAATAGTGTGCGAAATCAGGCCGTGGTCTTCATCGACGATCGCGATCGTATATTCGCCGCGCTCGCCGGTGTCGCCGCCGAAAACTCTGGCCAGCGAAAAGCCCGCCGCCGCGATCACCGCGATCGGCGCCACCAGCAGCATGAACAGCCCGATGCGGTCGCGCCGAATCAGCCGAAATTCCTTGCCGAGCGTGAACCAGATTGCGCGCAGCGCCCTCATAAGCGCTCAGCGAGCCATCTCTCGGCCGGGACGCATCGCGCTGAATTGACGATTTTTACGATCACGCGGGCGCATCGCGCAGAGCGTGCCCCGTCAGCTTCAGGAATGCATCCTGCAAGTTTGGCCGATGCACATGAAATTCGATCACCTCGCTGCCCAGTTCGCCCGCGCGGCGAATCAACTCGGGAACGTGATCGATGCTCACGACCGAAAGCGCCGCGGCAAATCCCTCCGCGACTTCCCACGGCAGTTCGCTGACGCCCGCCATCCCGTTGCACCATCCGGGCGCGAGCGCTTTGCGCGTCGTCACCTCGAGGCGCGTCTCGGTGCCGGCCAGCGCGATCAATTCGGTCGCGGTGCCGCGCGCAACGATATTGCCGTGATCGATCAGGATAATCCTGTCACAGAGCCGCTCCGCCTCTTCCATGTAGTGCGTGCTGTAGAGAATCGCAGCGCCGCGCGCCGCTGCCGCTTCGACCACTCTGAAAATCCGCTCACGCGATTGCGGATCGACGCCGACCGTGGGCTCGTCGAGCATGATCGCGGCTGGCGAATGGAGCATCCCGCACGCGATGTTCAGCCGCCGCTTCATCCCGCCGGAGAATCCATCGACGATGTCGTCGGCGCGATCGCTCAGCCCAACTTCCTCGAGCAATTTGAGCGACGCCTCCTTGGCGCGACTCGACGAGAGGCCCTGGATGCGGCCGAAGAACATCAGATTTTCGATTGCGGTTAACGTTGGATATAGCGCGAGCGATTGCGGCACCAGGCCGAGGCTGTCGCGCGCCTGGCGCTTCGCGGTCGCGAGGTCGTGGCCGTCGATCGAGACGGTGCCGGAGTCGGGCGCGAGGACGCCGGAGAGGATCGACAGCGTGGTAGTCTTGCCCGCGCCATTGGGACCCAGCAAGGCGACGATCTCGCCGCGATTGACGCCGAGTGAAACGCCGTCGAGCGCGACGCGATCGTCGTAGCACTTGCGCAGATCGCTCGCACGTATAATCGCCGACGCGCCGTTCGTGACCGGCGCGCCGAGGCCCGTTTTCGTCTCCACGCTCAGCGGTAGCTCACCATTTCCAGTAGATTCCCATCCGGGTCGAGAAAATACAGGCAATCGTGATCGCCCCAATCGATCGGCGTCGCGGTTTCGACTCCGGCCGCCGCGAGTCGTTCGGGCGCTTCGGCGAAATCTTCGCGAGTCACCGTGAATGCGTGATGGCCGCGGCCGAGCGGATGCGCGATGATCGATCGACGCTGGCCTGGGTCGAGCGCAGGCCGGCTCACCTCGAACAGCGCGAGGTTCTGGCCGCCGCAATTCAGCAGGATCTGATCGCCGAACCGCGCGGCAACTTCGAGGCCAAGCACGGCGGTGTAAAAGCGCTCGGCACGCGCAAGGTCGGCGACCTCCACTCCAAAGTGATCCAGCCGCTCCAGTTTCATCTCGGGCTCCGGAGCAAAATAACCACGCACAGCGGCCTCTAGGAAGAGGCTGCCACCGCACGCTGCGCCAGGTCGGGACGCCGCGTCGCGATTACGCGATCCCGCTCGCGCCGGATGAAACCGGGATTGAAGGTCACGATCAGCACCGGCAGGATGGTCATCGCGCCGAGCATCGAAACGAACATCCAGACCGCCAGCAGCAACCCCATCTCGGCATCGAAGCGGATGCTCGACCAGTACCAGAACAGTACCGACGCGACCAGCGTCAGCGCCGTGAACGCCACCGCCTTGCCCGACGTCACCAGCGTGGTGTAGGTGGCGTCCTTGAGTTCGCGGCCGAGCGCCAGTTCCTCGATTATCCGGCTCACGATGTAAATCGAATAGTCGATACCGAAGCCGACGCCGACCGTCACTACCGGCAGCGTGTTGATGTTGATGCCGATATCGTGCGCGCCCATGTAGGCATTGATCGCGGCATTCGCCAGCGCCAGCGGGAATAGCAGGTAGAGTCCCGCCATGAACGATCGATAAGTGAAAAGCACGATGATGTAGATCGTCGTGAAGGCGAGCACGTTCAGCAGCACGTCATTGTCGATAATTTCCTGATTGGCCGCCGCCAGTTCGCCGATAATTCCCGCCGCGAGTGAGAACTTGACGCCCGGAATCTGATGATTGGGATCGGCGAAGAATCTTTGCGTGCGGAGCACGATTCGCTGCACGTTCTCGCCGATGCGATTGCGGCAGAACACCGTGATTTGCGTCGCGTCGCGGCGCGGCGTCAGGATATACGCGGTCGAGGCCGGCGACGCACCGGCGAGCAATCCGCCGAGCAATTGTCCGGTGCCGCGCGCCGTCGTCGGCAGCACGTTCCACTTCGGCTGGAATTCCTTCAGCGCGGAGCCGCCGTTGGAGAGCAAATCGGCGACCGAAAAGGTGCGGCCGACGTCCGCGTCGCCTTCCATGTAGCGCTGATACTCGTCCATCACGTGGTACAGCTTGGGATTGTTGAGACCGTCGCGCTTTTCGAGTTCCACCACCACCACGAATTGCTCGATCGCGCCGAACTCATTCTGGATTGCTGCCATCGCGCGGTTGTACGGCGAATCCGGCCACAGGATCGGCGTCTGCGACGAGGGGTCGCCCACCTTAAGGCCCTGCCAGAAGAATACGCAAAGCGCGATCACGCCGAGCGTCGCGGCGAACGTCGCGATCCGTCCGCCGGGCTCGAGCATCGGCCGCGCGATCGATTGCAGCAGGCGTTTGAAGACGCCGCGTTCGCGCTTCTCGATCACGTCAATATGCGGCGGCTCGAGGTAATAGTAGACGATCGGATTGAGCAACAGCTCGCTCACGACAATCGCGGCAATCCAGAAGCTGGCCGTGATCGCCAGCTTCTGCAGGAACAGCACCGGCACCAACAGGATTACCAGCACGCCGAACGCGTCAGTCAGAATGCCTGACAACGACGGCACGAACAGTTCCGAAAACGACGACAGGATCGCTTTTTCCTTGTCGCGCAGCCGGTAAAATTCCTCGTAATACCGATCGTGCATCTGCACCGAATGGCTGACCGCGCGCGCGGTTATGAGGAACGGGATGACGAGCACCAGCGGATCGAGTCCGAAGCCAATCAGCCGGATGAAGCCGAGTCCCCAGATCGCGCAGATGACGCCGGAGATGGTCGGCCTGAGCGCGCCGCGCCAATCGCGAAAATAGAGGTACAGCAGTATCCAGACCGCCAGCACCGTCGCGCCGAAGATCCACAGGAACTGATTGGTGTACGAGTACACCCAGCCGTAGAGAATCGGCTGGCCGCCGATATAGATGTGGACGGTGTTGTCCTTGGCCGGATCGACGACGATCTTGCGGATGTCCTTCAGGATCGATTTGTAGTCGAGCCGCGTCTCGAGAAAGCTGCCGACCACGACCGCGGCCTTGTCGTCGAACGAGATGAACTGGCCGAAGATCACGCCGGGATTTTTGTGGACGTTGCTCTTGAGTTCCTCGAGTTCGACCGCGGTGGTCGGAATCTCGCCGTTGGGCAGAATCGGCGAGTTCAAAATCACGCCGCCAGCCATCGGCTTGAAGTAGCTGGAGGTGGTGACCGAGCGCACCGATCCGTGCTGGATGCCGTAAACGAGATCCAGGTTGCGCGTCATCTGGACGATCTTCTTGACGATCTCGGTCTGGTAGATCGTGCCTTCCTTGGCCTCGATCATGATCGTCACGTTGTTCACGCTGCCGAAGTACTGATCGTACTTATGCGCAATCTTGATGAACGGATGATCCTGCGGCAGCAGTTCGCCGAAGCTGGTCACGAGCTGCGTCTGGAGCGCGAAGTAGCCGAAAAATGCGGTCATCGCGCCGACCACGCCCAGCACCAGGAAGCGGCGGCGCAGAATCCATTCTCCAAATCGATACCAGGTCATCGCGTACTCCGGGTTCCTTGGCGCAGCCCTAGCCCTGGCAGGAGCGCCAGGTCTTGCCGCCATCGTCGGTGTAGAGGATCGTGCCTTGGCCCACGATCCAGCCGTGTTGCGGGTCGAAGAATCGCACCTGGCTGAACTGGACTGGAATCGAAGGTACCGTCGGATCGTGCGCCCATGCGCCGTTGCCCTGCAAGCGCAGCACTGTGCCGGTATTGCCGCTGCTGATGCCCTGGTCGCCGCCAAAGAGATCGATCGAGAACAGCGGATCGCGCGCCGGATACACCACGGTTCCCGGCACCAGCGAGTCGGGCGGCATACCCGGCTTCTCGGCCTGATGCGCAAAGCGCCAGGACTTGCCGCCGTCCCCAGTCTGCACCACGACGCCCTCGAGCCCGCACGCCGCGCCGTTCTTTAGGTCGCGAAACGAAACGCCGAAGAAAGTCGGCAAAATGTAATCCGCGAAGCGCTGATCCTCGTTGGGGCCGAGCGCGCGTTTCCATTGCGATACCAGCGATTGCTGCTGCTCGTTCCAGCTCTTGCCGCCGTTGTCGGTGGCCCAGATCCGCCCGAGCTCGCCGACCACGAAGCCGTGATCCGAGTCCACAAATCTCGTGCTGTACAGCACCGGCTCCTCGTACGGCAGCGCGTAGTCAGCGATCTCCGGCGGAAATTGCCGATCGAGCTGCCGCTTGAAGAAAGTCTCTCCGCCGTTGCTGGTGTTCATCACGAGCGCGCGATCGCCGACCAGGAAGCCGTGCAATCGATCGGTGAATGACATCCCGAAAATAAACAGATGCGTCCGCGAATTCAGCCGCTCCCAGGTCTTGCCGCCGTCGCGCGTGCGCATGATCAGCCCGTCCTGGCCGCACAGAAATCCGTTCTGATCGTCGGTCATCTGGATGCCGAAGATGCCGAGATTTACGCCGATATTGATCCGTTGAAATGTTTTGCCGCCGTCTTCGGTCAGCAATACCTTGCCGCGATCGCCGACGATAAATGCGCGCGTCGGGCTGGTCGGCCACACGTCGAAAAACTTGTCCGTAAAGCGGATGTTGTGGACCGGCATCGGCGGCATCGCGACTTCGCGATGACACGCGGCGGTCGCGAGCGCGACAAGAACCAGCAGCGTCTTGATTAGTCGTGAGGACGTGATAGGTCGCTCCATCTAGTTCCGATCCGGCGGAAAAATTTGCTCTATACTCAAGTAAAGCGTCCGGCTTGGCAAGCTGTTCATTTAGGCAACCGTTCGATCGAACTCAACTTTCGATTCGTCAATTCCCATATCCAATTTGCTGGATGAGTTCGCCGCGCCGCGCCACAGCAAGGCCCGCGCGTCCCGCCAGCAACTATAATTCCGAAAGTAGCAGACCGGTCAGGTACTCGCCCTCGGCGTGGCCGAGCAGCACCGGATGATCGGCGCCGGGCCCCAGATGCGCAATCAGGCGCATCTGACGGCCCGCATTCGACGCCGCGTAGCGCACCGCTCGGATGAATTCCTCGGCGCGAAAATGCGTCGAGCATGAGAACGTCAGGATTCGTCCGCCGGGCGCCAGCGCGCGCATCGCAAGCGTGTTCAACTCGACGTACATCCGCCCCGCCCGCTCGACGTCGCCGCGAGTTCTCGCCAGCGGCGGCGGATCGAGCACGATAAGATCGAATCGATTCGGCATCTCGGCCATGAACTTCGGCGCCTCGCCATGAACGAATTCCACCGCGTCGGGCGCGTATGTATTGAGCTCGAGATTCTGCCGCGCGAATCCAATCGCGCGCGCCGACGTGTCGATCGCAACGATCTGCCGCGCACCGCCCGCGACCGCAGCTAGCGCGAAGCCGCCTTCGTAGCAGTAGGCGTCGAGCACGCGCGCATCTTTGGCCAACGATCCCGCGAGCGCCCGATTCTCGCGCTGGTCGAGGAAGTATCCGGTCTTCTGCCCGTGCTCGAAATCGACGTGAACGCGAATTCCATTCTCCGTCGCAATCGCCTGCGCAATCATCCGATCGCTCGATTCGCCGCTTACCAAGCCAACGCGATCTTCGAGTCCTTCCTGCCGCCGCACCGCGCCCGCGCTGCGCTCGATAATCGCGCGCGGATGAAGCATCGCGTCGAGTTCCGCGATCAGCGCCTCGCGCATCCGCTCCGCGCCCGCGGTCAGCAGTTGAATCACCAGCACGCCGCCGTATCGATCGACGACGATGCCCGACAGCCCGTCGCCATCGCCGTTAATCAATCGATATGAATCGGTGTCCCCGCGAATGAACCGACGCCTCAGTTCGAGCGCGTTTTTCAGACGACGCGCGATCAACTCGCGGAGGTCGGGCGTTTCGCCCCACGCGAGCATCCGCACCGCGATCGTGGTCGCAGGATTGCAATAGCCCATCCCGAGCAGCGCGTCGTTCGCATCGTGCACCGAAACGAGCGCGCCCGCCTCGGGCCGCGCCGGCGCGATGCGTTCGATCGCCTGCGAAAATATCCACGGATTGCCGCCGCGCACCGGACCCTCGCGTCCGCGCTTCAGGATCACTCGCGCGAGCGGCTGATTTACTTCGCCGGCCACTCGGACTCGCCGGGCCGGACGAAATCGACGCTCCGGCCGCCGCGTTTCGAGACCAGCCGCACCGCGCCAATCTCCATCGCGCGATCGATCGCCTTCGCCATGTCGTAGATCGTCAGCGCCGCGGCGCTCACCGCGACCAGCGCTTCCATCTCGACGCCCGTGCGCGAGTCGGTGACGGCGCGCGCCTGGATCTCGAGCGTCGATTTGGCGGTATCGGGCCTGAACTCGACTTCGACAACTTCGAGCGCGATCTGATGACAGAGCGGAATTGTCTCAGCGGTGCGTTTCGCCGCCATGATTCCCGCGATTCGCGCCGCCGCCAGCGCTTCGCCCTTTTTGAGGCGGCCGCCCACGATCGCCTCGAGCGTCGCCGGCGCCATCTTCACCTGTCCGCGCGCGATCGCCTCGCGCCGCGTCACCGGCTTCTCGCCGACATCGACCATCCGGATTTGTCCGTCGCGATCGAGATGCGTCAGGCGCTCCGCGGCGGCGTTGCTCGATTTGATTTGGGCTCTCTTGCTCGCCATCGAAGTGAATGCTTAGAGCTTATGTTGACCGCCTCCGGATATTCAATAAAGTGGTGAAACTCATCCCAACTGAATTTCTCCCGCGAGACTTATGGCTGACGAAATCAACAAGGTCGTGATCCTCGGTTCCGGTCCTGCCGGCTACACTGCGGCGCTCTACACCGCGCGCGCGAATCTGCAGCCGCTGCTGATCGAAGGCAACGCGCCCGGCGGGCAGCTCACGATCACGACCGAGGTCGAGAATTATCCGGGCTTTGAACACGGCATCCAGGGGCCCGAGATGATGGAAGTGTTTCGCCGCCAGGTCGAGCGCTTCGGCACCCGTTTCATGGCGGGCGACGTGACCGGCGTGAAGCTCGGCAAGCGGCCCTTCGAACTCGACGTCGAAGGCGAGATCGTCAAGGCCGAGACGCTGATCGTATCCACGGGCGCATCGGCGAAGCTGCTCAATATCGAATCGGAAAAACGCCTGATGGGCTACGGCGTCAGCGCGTGCGCGACCTGCGACGGCGCGTTTTTCAAGGAGAAGGAAGCGCTGGTCGTCGGCGGCGGCGACACCGCGATGGAAGAGGCGACGTTTCTGACGCGCTTCTGCACCAAGGTTACGATCGTGCATCGACGCGATACGTTGCGCGCGTCGAAGATCATGCAGGATCGCGCGCGCAAGAATCCGAAGATTGGTTTCATCTGGGATTCAGCGATCGAAGAAATTTTTGGCGATCCCAAAAATGGCGTGACCGGCGCGCGCTTGAAAAATCTCAAAACCGGCGCCACCAGCGAGGTCAAGACCGACGCGGTTTTCGTCGCGATCGGCCACCAGCCGAACACCGCGATCTTCAAGGGTCAGCTCGAGATGGACGACGTCGGCTATCTCAAGGTTCGTCCCGGTTCGACCTACACCAACATCGAAGGCGTGTTCGCCGCGGGCGATGTCGCCGACAGCGTCTATCGTCAGGCAGTGACTGCCGCCGGCACCGGATGCATGGCGGCGATCGACGCCGAACGCTGGCTCGAATCGCATTCCGACCACGCGTAAGCGGTCATTTGACATAGCACCTCGCGAGCGGGTTATCGCCGGACAATACGGTTCGTGCGCGTGCGAGGAACATGAGATCGATTCGACATCCGCTGAGCGGTGCGCTCTATGATTTGCAATCCGATGGCACCGTGCGCGTCGAGAAAGACGGCAAATTCGGAACGTTCCGCGCCGACGGCAGTTACATCTCGGGCGAAACCAAGTTCGCCGATCCTCATATGTGCGTATGGATTGGCGGCCGCGACCTTCCATCGCGATCTCGCCAGGCCGCCGAGGCGTTGAAGAAATCCTGAACCGCCCGCGGCGCATCAAAAGTTCGACCACGGGGAATTTCATCGATGGGTCTCAGCGAACATCCAGCGGCGGCGCGCTCCAAAGGCATCGACCTATCAGCACCTGCTCGCGACCGATACGCATCCGGTGCCCGAAGTTCTCCGCCGCGAAAATCCTGTCAGCGCGATGCCCAACGAAATTCCGATCGAGCGCTACACCTCGCGCGCGTTTTTCGATCTCGAAGTCGAGAAAGTCTGGAAGCGCGTGTGGCAGATGGCGTGCCGCGAGGAAGACATCCCCAACGTCGGCGACAATATCGTGTACGACATCGCGGGGATGTCATTCGTCGTGCTGCGCACTCGGCCAGACACGATCAAGGCGTACGTCAATGCGTGCCTGCATCGCGGTCGCCTGCTGCGCGAGCAGGGTGGATGCGGTCTCGCCGAAATTCGATGCCCCTTTCACGGCTTCGCGTGGAACCTCGACGGCAGCCTGAAGCACATCCCTGTACCAGGTGCCCGGCGCGGGATTCTTCATCGTCAATCGCTACGACGACGTCCTCTTCGTCCTGAATCACCCCGATATTTTTTCGTCGCATCAGCCGCCTGGAGTGCAGCCGCCGCCGACGCCCGCGCTGATTCCCAACTTCGTCGAGGAAGCGCTACGCAGTGAATCGCCGGTGCAAGGGCTGACGCGGCTCGCAAAAATCGACACGGAAATTGGCGGCGTGAAAATCCCGGCCGGGTCGCTGATCTTCGTGATGTTCGCGTCGGGCAATCGCGATGAAGCGCAATATAAGGATGCGGCTGGCTTCGATCTTCGCCGCGAGAACGCCCGCACTCATCTGTCATTCGGCCAAGGCGTCCACTTTTGTCTCGGCGCAGCACTCGCGCGCCTCGAGGGCAAAGTCGCGTTCGAGACGCTGTTGGCGCGACTCCGCAATATCCGCTTTGCGCCTGCCGGCAACGATTTCACGCATACGCCGAGCTTCATCCTGCGCGGCTTGCGCGCATTGCATATCGAGTTCGATCGCGCCTGAATCACTCGCGCTCGCACCAGAATGTGGCGGGGTCGCGAACTTGATTTCGCTGTGATAACAAACCCGCCATGGCGACCTTCACTTTCCCCAAGGACTTCCTGTGGGGCACCGCGAGCGCGTCCTATCAAATCGAGGGCGCGTGGAACGAGGACGGCAAGTCCGAATCAGTCTGGGATCGTTTTTCGCACACGCCCGGCAAAATCAAAAAGGGCGATACCGGCGACGTCGCTTGCGATTTTTACCATCGCTATGAAAGCGACATCGCGCTCATGTCCGACCTCGGCCTGAATGCCGCGCGCATTTCGCTCTCATGGCCGCGCATCATGCCCGACGGCAAGGGCGCGGTGAATCAGAAGGGCCTCGATTTTTACGATCGCGTCGTCGATGCGCTACTCAAGCGCAACATTCAGCCGTGGGTCACGCTCTATCATTGGGATTTGCCGCAGGCGCTCGAAGATGCCGGCGGATGGCCCAATCGCGATCTCGCGGAATATTTTCGTGACTACGCCGCGGTCGTGGTGGACTCGCTCGGCGATCGCGTCAAGCATTGGATGGCATTCAACGAGCCGTGGATTTTCACCATCCTCGGCTACTTGACGGGAATTCACGCGCCCGGCCGCCGCGAACCGCTCGCAGCGATGAAGGCGACGCACACGGTCAATATCGCGCAGGGATTGGCGATTCGCGCACTTCGCGAGTCGCGCAACACGCCGACTGCGGTCGGCACCGCGTTCAGCATGTCGCCGGTGCATCCGAGCACCGGTTCGCTCGAGGATCGCGCCGCCGCGCAACGATGGCATCAGTTCTACAACATGTGGTTTCTCGATCCGGTGATGCGCGGCGAATATCCGCAAGCCTACGTCGAGGGATCGTTTGGCAATCACGTCGATATTCGTCCCGGCGATCTCGAGACAATCAAGGCGCCGCTCGATTTCATCGGCATCAATCTCTACACGCGCGCAGTCGTCGCGCACGATCCGCACGATCGCAACATCGGCGTGAAGCAGGAACGCCCTGGCGGCGAGGAAGTCACTGACTTCGGCTGGGAGGTTTATCCGCCGGCGCTGTCCGAGATGATCCTGAAGATCGCGCACGACTACCCGAGCCTGCCGCTTTACGTCACCGAGAACGGATGCTCCTACGGCGACGCGCCCGGCCCCGACGGCAAGCTCAACGATCAGCGGCGGGTGAGTTTTCTACGCCGCTTTATCGGCGAGGTCGCGCGCGCGATGCAATCAGGCGCCGACGTGCGCGGTTATTTTCTGTGGACGTTTACCGATAATTTTGAATGGGCCGAAGGATTTCGCCAGCGCTTCGGAATTGTCTATTGCGATTTCGAAACCCAGGATCGCTTCGTCAAGGAAAGCGGCCATTGGTACTCGAGGCTCGCCCGCACCGGCGCCCTCGATTTCGATCCCGCCGAGTAACGCCGCACACTGATGCTCAGCGGCAACATCCTCATCTGGCTGCATCTGTGCGCGATGGCCGCATACGTCGGCGCGCAATTCGCCGTCATCTATATGCTGATTCCCGCCGCCGAGACCGCGCCCGACGAAGTCTCGCGCCGTAAAAGCCTGATCGCTGGGTTCAAGTTCTATAACCCGTTCACGATCGCCGTGCTGGGAATTATTGTGATTACAGGCGCGATGCGCCTGACGGACCTGAAAGCGTCGATGAAGTTCGACTACTTCGCGCGGATCGGCGGGCCGCTCGAACTAAAACTGGCGCTCGCCTTCCTGCTCATCTTCATCCAGACCTATATCACCTTCGGACTGGCATTCAGGATCGGACGCCAGGAGGAAGTTGCCGCGCATGGCGACGGGGATCCGTTCACCGTCAAGCAGTTGAACTCGATGCTGCGCAGAATTCGCGCGATGGCATGGTTCACGATCGTGCTCGCGGCCGCCATCATCTGGGTATCTCTCACCATGGTCTCGCGCGTGGTGAATGCCGTACCCACCGCTTCTCGAATCTCCGCGCGGATAGCTGCCGGTGCGCACCGGGCATCGTCTTGCCTGGATCCAGCAACTTCGGCCGCGTGTGATGACATCGCTTAGTGCACCAACGAGATCAGCGAGCTCACGATGTAGGCAACGGTGATGACGCCGAAGATCACTCCCGGCATCTCGTTCAGCATGTTGTACTGCGCCAGCCGCACCGCGTCGCTCGGCGGGGTCGCCTCGATTATCCGGCCGATTCCGCTGATTCCTGCCTCATTGATAGTCGCGTTCATTTTCATTCCTCCAAACTGGTTGCGTGTTTCGTTGTGCGATCCTTTGCGATCGATCCGTCAGGCAAGCGCGATCAGCGAGCTGACGATGTATCCGAGGGTGAGCAGCCCAAACACCGCGCCGGGCAGTTCGCTCAGCAGGTTGTTCTGCGCATACCGGGTGCTCTCGGTCGCTTCGGTCGTTTCGGACACGTTGCGGAACCCCGCGAGCCTTGCTTCGTTAGTAGTTGCGTTCATTTTGATGTCCTCCGTGATTCAGTTCGTATGTCCTTTAAGCAAGGCAGGTGCCATCGGATTTCTACTGATTTTGCGAGACCGCCCACCTGCCATTTTCGCAAAACGGAAGCGTCGCACTCAATAAATGCTTATGTACACTGATATTTTTGTAATCGCATTATGCGAGTAGCGAAGCCAGCGTCGGACATGATTCGCATCTTATTCCTCATTCGCGAAACTGAAGCAGCCTCGGCCACGCAGTTGATTTATGGCATCCTCCGCCGAGCCCGCTGCTCTTTGATCTCTGCGATTCTTCTGCGAGAGTGTACCGATGGCGAGTAGCGAACCCGGCCCTG